>CACXXH010000099.1 GCA_902771595.1 Fibrobacter succinogenes
TCGTTGCAGGCGGTGAGCACCATCGCCGACACCATCACAGCCGCGGCTAATACAATCTTTCTTTTCATCATTTACTATCCCTCGGGTCTAGATCCTTCGACTTCGTGGCTTCGCCTCTCCGCTCAGGATGACTCATTACACATCACACATTATTCATGGCACCTGCAATTCTAGTAACTAGGAACTACTAACTAGTAACTGCGCCGAAGGCGCCTACGGTCTAAAATACCTTTTGGGTTTGACAGGCTTCTCGGGAGCTTCTTCAGGCGGGGCGTTCTTCGCGCGTTCCGCGTCTTCGGCCTTGAGCATCGCAAGCGTCACTCGAGCCGCTTCCTGTTCGGCCTTCTTCTTGTTCGGGCCAGTCCCGCGGCCATACGCCTTCCCGTTCAAGCGGGCTTCGGCGGTAAATTCCTTCAGGTGTTCCGGGCCTTCCTCGGCGATGATCTCGTACTCCGGACTCGTGCGCATCGAGCCGCCCTGCGTATATTCCAGCAGTTCGCTCTTGTAGTTCACGAAGTCCTCGGCGACGATGATTTCCTGCACCCGCGGGAAGTGGAACTTGTTGAGAATCGCGCGGACTTCCTCGAGCCCGCCGTCGAGGTACACGGCCCCGAGCACGGCCTCGTAGGCATCGGCCAGGATGCTTTCCTTGCCCCGGCCGCCCATCTTCGCCTCGGCCTTCCCTATCTTCACGTATTCGCCCAGGTCCCATTCCTTGGAGGATTGCGCGCACGCATGTCCCGAGACGATGGCGCTCTTGCGCTTGGAAAGTTCACCTTCGGGATCGTCGGGGAAAGTCCTGTACAGGTACTCCGTCGTGAGCATGTTCAGCACGGAATCGCCCAGGAACTCCAGACGTTCGTTGTTGCTCTCGTAGGGCAGGTCGCGCCCCGACAGGAACGAGCGGTGCACCAGCGCATGAGCCAGCAGCTCCGGATCCTTGAACCTGTACCCGAGCTTCGCCTCAAGCCCCTCACCGGACTTCTGGCGAAACCAGAGTTTCAGCAGCTTATGCAGCATGTTCTTTTCTTCCAATATAAACTCCTTTGCTACCTAAAGAAAGATACAAAAATACCCCGGGTTTAACCGGGGAATTCGCCGCCCCGGCTCTAGGACCGGGGAATCCGCTTCGCCCGACCTGCGGGCGAAGTACACGGGGCATATGAAGAGAATTACTTCTTCTTTTCTTCCAGGAAGGCGACCACGTCGGAAACCTTGAGGAACTTTTCGGCATCGGTATCGAGGATTTCGACTTCGAAAGCGTCTTCGAGAGCCATAACGAGCTCAACGCGGTCGAGAGAGTCGGCACCGAGGTCGTTACCGAATTCAGATTCCATCTTCACGTCTTCGGCCTTGACTTCGAGCTTGGCGACGATGACGTCGGTGATCTTCTTGAAAATTTCTTCTTGTGTCATTATATACTCCGTTTGGATTGTTTGTTATAAATTTAGTAAAAAACGCCTAGGCGTTCAACCCCCCATCCACACCCAGAATCTGACCGGTGATGTAGCAGGCGTCGTCAGATGCCAAAAATGCGACCGCATTGGCCACGTCTTCGGGTTTTCCGATACGTCCGAGGGGAATCTGAGCAGCATATTTTTCCTTGGTGGCGTCATCCATCGCGGCAGTCATGTCGGTACCGATAAAACCGGGGGCGATCGCGTTCACCGTAATCCCGCGGGAAGCGAATTCCCTCGAGTTGGAACGGGTCATGCCGATGATGCCGGCCTTGGCGGCGGCGTAGTTCGCCTGGCCTGCCTGGCCACGCAGGGCGTTAATGCTCGAAATGTTGATGATACGGCCGGTACGCTTGCCCATCATGGTGCGGGCGACGGCGCGGGTGCAAAGGAACACGGAACGCAGGTTGGTGGCAATCACGGCGTCGAAGTCCTCGTCCTTCATGCGCATCAGGAGTCCGTCGCGGGTAATGCCGGCGTTGTTCACCAGGATGTCGACCGTACCCATGTCGGCGATGATCTGTTTGAACACGTCCTGCACGGTCTGGGAGTCGGCAACGTTGCATGCGTAGCTCTTGACCTGCACCCCAAGTTCGGCGGAAAGCTTGGCAGCCAGTTCTTCCTTGACCGAGGTGGAGAGGATGGCGACGTCAGCACCTTCGCTGGCGAGCTTGGTCGCGATGGCGAGACCGATACCGCGGGAAGCACCGGTGACGATGGCTTTTTTACCTGTAAGTTTACCCATAGTAGAACCTCTTTCTGAAAAATTCTGTTCCCGTCATTCTGAGAGGCTTTGCCTCGAAGAATCCAGTCCTAAAGGTACTTGCCTGGATCCTTCGCCTCCGGCTCAGGATGACGTCCTAATCGTTATCCCTTCAGCGCCTGGAAGGCCTCGATAGTCTCGACCGGAGTGACCTTCACATCGCGGCTGATCTTCCTCATGAGGCCCATGAGCACCTTGCCGGAGCCCACTTCGACGCCCTGGGTGACCCCGAGGGACATGGCCTTGTTCATGCAGTCGTTCCAGCGGACCGGAGACACCAGTTGGCGCACCAGCAGGTCGGCGATTTCGCTACCCTTGGTGACCGGCTCGGCAATAACGTTGGCAATGACCGGCTTTTCCACGTCCTTGAAGGTCGTCTTGGCGATAGCCTCGGCGAGGCCAGCCTGAGCGAACTGCATCAGCGGGCTGTGGAAGGCGCCCGAAACGGCGAGCGGAATGGCCTTGATACCGGCGGCACCGCAGTTTTCCACGAGCTTGTTCACGCCGGCGACGGCACCGGACACCACGATCTGGCCCGGGCAGTTGATGTTCGCGGGCACCACGGCGCCCACGTCCTTCACGGCTTCGCAGAGTTCAAGAATCTTGGCTTCGTCCTGGCCCATGATGGCAGCCATCGCACCCGGGTTCTTGGAACCGGCAGATGCCATGAGTTCGCCACGGGTGCGCACCAGGCGGAGTCCCTCTTCGAAGCTGAAACCGCCGGCGGCGTAGATGGCGGAGTATTCACCGAGGGAGTGGCCGGCCACGTAATCGAAGGCGAAGCCTTCGGACTTCAAAAGTTCCATCACCATGGCAGACACGGTAAAGAGGGCCGGCTGCGTGTTGTCCGTGCTCTTCAGCACGTCCTCGGGACCTTCGGCCATGAGCTTCGAGAGCGAGAAGCCGAGAATCTCGTCGGCCTGCATCATGAGCTTCTTGGCCGGTTCAAAAGTGGAAGCGAGAGTCTGGCCCATGCCCACATACTGAGCACCCTGGCCAGGGAAAAGCAGAATCGTCTTCGACATAAACATCCTCTGCGGAATACCGCATTTTCTTTATTTGAGGTCAAATTTATAAAATAACGGGTACCATACTAGGGCGCAGACAAAAAAACGCACCGCAGGCACCGATTCAAAGCAAAATAAAAGATTTTTGCAAGTTTAGCACCTTCAAAACAACCGATAGAGGATGACTTTATAAAAAGAAACGTCTACCCGAAGGGTTTCACGCGTTCAGGCGAGGAGCAGGCGACCACGAACAATAGCATAGCCAACCAAAGATATTTAATCATACACATGCAAAAATAACAAAAAAGAACGGAACCTTGCGGTTCCGTCCTTAAAAGCCTTTTACAGACAAACTAAAACAGCACGGGCCGTTACTTGGCTTCGGCAGGTTCGTCCTTGATGGCGAGCAGGCGTTCGTTGACGTTCTTCGCGACACCCTTTTCGGCATACTTGGCGGCGACTTCCACAGCCTTCTCGATAGCGAGGGCGTCGGAGCGGCCGTGAGCGATGATGCCCGTGCCGTTGAGGCCGAGGAGGAGGGCGCCACCCGTCATGCGGTAGTCCCACATCTCGTCGAAGCGGCGGCCAGCCGGCGTATCGATGACACCGAACATCTTGTGGTGCATCTCGTAGAAGCCTTCGAGCATCTTCAGAACGACGTTGCCCGTAAAGCCCGACGTCACAACGACATCGGCCTTGCCGGCCACGAGGTCTTCGCCTTCGATATTACCGATAAAGTTTACCGGAGCGGACTTCAGGAGCTGGTGCGCTTCCTGGAGCACAGCCGGGCCCTTGTGTTCTTCTTCGCCCATATTGAGGAGGCCAACCTTCGGCTTCTCGTAGCTGAAGTAGGTCTCGGCGAAGGCGGAACCCGCGATGGCGAAGTCCACCAGCGTGGAGGCGCGTTCATCGACGTTCGCACCGGCATCGACCAGGATGATCGGACGGTCGGCGGTCGGGATAACGCAACCGATAGGCGGACGGCTGAACTTGTCCGTAGTGCGGCCCAGAAGCATGAGGCAGCTGGCCATCATGGCACCGGAGTTGCCGGCGCTCACGGAAGCATCCACCATGCCCTTCTTCTGCAGGGCGACGCAAGTCACCAGGCCGGAGTGGGGCTTCTTCTTGAGGACCTCTACAGGATGTTCGTCCATGGCCACGGCATCCGGTGCATCGACCACGGAAATGCCTTTGCCAGCATAGCCAAGCTTTTCGAGCTTAGCCTTGACCACGGCCTCCGGTCCGCACAGGACCACGTGCAGGTTGGCGTTCTTATTGACTGCGTTTACCGCACCTTCAACAACGACGTCGGGGGCGAAATCGCCGCCCAGAGCATCAAGAGCAACTTTTACCATGAACATCTCCTTGCAACTTACGCTGCATCAACAAATTAGGCTTCGGCATCCTTCATGTTGACAACTTCGACACCATTGTAGTAGCCGCAAACCGGGCACACGCGGTGCGGACGCTTTGCAGAACCGCAGTGGTCGCAGGTAGCCATCGCGGGCACTTCCATCTTCCAGTGGGTGCGGCGCTTGTCACGACGGGCGGTCGAGGTTTTTCTTTTAGGTACTGCCATTTTTAACTCCTATTTTCCATTTTGCTCTTTAGAGCCTTGAGTTTTTCCCAGCGCGGGTCCAGGGGCTTCGCCTCCTCGGAACCTTCGTCGGGTTGGTTGTTTGACACAAAGATAAAATCTTCGTCAGGATTTTTCACGGGTGCGACTGGCTCTTGCAGTATAACCAGCTGTCGGATGCACTCGGATACATCTACGAAGTCCTGCCCCTGGGGGATTTTGTAGGCGAAAACATCTGCATCGTCTTCGTCCAGCTCCTGTTTTGCGACAGAAAGCCTTTCGACCTCAACCACCATCTCGGTCGAGAAGGGGCGGTCGAACAAATCCAGAGTCCTGGAACAGGTCAGAGTTTGCACTCCGGAGATAGAACCGGTCACGAGGCACTTACCGGGGCCTTCGGGGCTCACCAGCACCTCGGCTACCAGATCGCCCTTGAGGTGCAGTTCGTCGAAGATTTCGGGAGCGTCGGCATGGGACCAGACCACTCGGCGATCTTCGGGTTCAGTAAGTTTCTGTGCGATATCTATTCTCAAAGTGGCCCCAAATCTAGTAAAAAGCGGTTTTGATTTCAATATTGCTTTTCTTTCATTCGGGATGAAACTGCTTGCGGGAGGGGCCCAAGCTCGGAGTGGACGCCTACGGCGTCCGTGGCTGCACTCGGTCATATCGGCAAGTAACCTTGCCGCTGCGACGCTCGTTTGCACACTACTGCGAAGGCCGCACGGGCCCAGGTTTATTGCAAAAAACGTACAGGCGCGGGGCGGTGGGGGCTAAATCCAGGCCTTAGACGCGATTATTTGCCCGGGTCGTATGCGGTGCGGCGGTATCCCCGAAGAGGGAAAAGCCTCGGCGACCCGGGCCACGCGTTTGTCAAAGCCGATGTATTGCCGCACTAGATTAACGTGTCTCTCTCCGTAATCCTGGTGCACTCCTTCTAATTGCACCGGCGGCAAATACACCTTGTTTTTTTGCGCAATTCGATACGGCGCAAAAGCAGGAAAATCAGCAAGAATCTGCGAACTGGCAAATTCTTATATGCTACAATATAGATTTATCCTGCAAATCGGCGCCGCTTTTTGCCACATTTCGGATAAGCGGCATTTTTCACGGACAAAATACAATCCCGGCGCTACTTTTCCACGACGCGGCCCGAAAGTTCGCGAAAATCCTCGCGGGCATACAGCGTCACCCCGGGCGATACGATATGGAAAACCGACTGTTCGGCAAGCGCGTCCATGTTGAACCCGAAGGAATCCAGACGGATGCGGTAACTGTCCACCGTATTGTCGAACGACACCATGTAAGGCGGGCGCTTGAGCCTGCCCTGCGCGAACATGCGCTGGAGAACGCAGCCGACCTCGTCGTTCACGACCACCCAGGCATCCGTATCCTGCGGGAGCTTCTCGGCAAGGCGCGCGACGATTTCCTCGAAATAGGACTGCGGTTTGTCCTTAAAATCGTAAGGGCTCGCATTCTCGTCGTCCACCGATTCGAACACATGCAGGCCCGATTTCTTGAGCCCGTTCAAGCGGTCGATGGACCAGGAACTCAGATGGTACGGAGATATGTAGGCGACCTGCGCACAGCCCTTCTCCCGGAGGAAGCGGCCTACGGATCGGCCCGGGAACTCGCCGAAGGCGAGGTTGAAGAACGCATACCGCGGCTCCTTCTTGAGCGCGCGCGGGATTTCTTCGAGCGGGTGCTCCCACCATACCGCTATCGGGAAGCGCGTCCGCGAGAACTGCGCGAACAGGCGGCTCGGTTTGAAGATGAGCATCGTGGAGAGTATCGCCCCGAAATAGTTGCGGAACAGTTCCGTCGGAAACTCGTTGCCCGCGGAATCCAGGAACTTGTCCGCCTCTTCGTTGTACCCGAGCACGCGGACATGCAGCTTACGCTTCTCGGCTTCAGAATAGACCTTCTGCATGAATTCGAGTTCGCGGTCGCCCAGGCAGTAAAAATCCCCGTTCGGGTTCGAGCGCATCACCAAAAGAATTTCCTTGGCCTTCGGGGCCTGCACCGTGCGGAAATAGAAGCGCCCGCGGCCACGGCGCGCGAGGATTCCCTCCGCCTGCAACTTCTCGAGGGTGCGCCTCATGGAACCAACCGAGGTCCCGTACCCCATGCAAAGTTCCTTGATGGAGGGGAGTGGAGAATCGGCCGAAAGTTTGCCGGCCTTCCAATCTTCGAGGAGGAGGCGCTCCAGGCGTTCCACCACCTGTTCGTGCACTTGCGGCTCCGGCGGGGAGACTTTCCCGTTGCCCCAGAAATACCCATTGCCCTGCTCACCGTACGCCTTCTTCTTTTCGATGAGCTTGCGATAAGCGCGGAACACCGTGCATGTCGATGTCGACAGCTGTTCCGATACGCTGCGAACCGAAGGCAGCCTGTCGCCATCCTTAAATTTAGACGCTTCCAGCCACTTGCATATTTCCTCTACCGTCATCTGCGCCTCCTTTTTCCTGCGCACCGATATTGCGAACAACATTATTCTTTTGTACCAAACAAATACGCTATGACGTACATCACAAAATAACTTGTCTGTAACGTGTTCTGCATCACATCGGCTTATAACACTAGATACACTTTGGAAAATAATAAAAAAAGCAGTTATCCGTCAAGTTATCTTGACAAAATATCTTTGTAAATGAACAGGAGGTACTTATGACGAGAAGATTTAAAATAGGGGCATGGGTCGGCGGAGCCGGCTCCTATCCCCAGCCTACGGCAGACAATATTCAGGCCTTTGAAACTTTGCAGGGATCGCACATCGACTTCGTTAGCCTTTTCGCACTTTTTGATATCAACACCTGGTCCTGGGTCGAGCCCTACGCCGAAACCGCGCGCAAGAACGAGTCCACGCTCATCATCACCTGGATGCCCAACGGCTACAGCGCACACGACATCACCGACGGCATGGCAGACCTCTATATCAGGCACTTCGCGCAAGACGTCAAGAAATACGGCTGGGAAATCTGGCTGCGCCTGCTGCACGAAGCCAACGGCGACTGGTACGACTGGGGCACGGGCAAAACCGGCGAGATCAACACCGAAGAAAGCGTGGTCGAGGCATTCCGCCATATCGTGAAAATTTTCAGGGAAGAATCCGTCAAAAACGTCAAGTGGGTATGGACGACCAATTCCTCGAACGTCGGCGAAAACACGTCGTTCACGGGAACCTACCCCGGCGACGACTACGTAGACTTTATTTCCATCGACGGCTACAACTGGGGCAACAAAAAATGCTGGTCCAGGTGGAAGAGCTTCTCGCAAGTATTCAAGAAGTCATACGATGCTCTCGCAGGCATCGACAAACCACTGTTCATCGCAGAAACCTCGTGCACGGAATCGGGCGGCAACAAGGCCGAATGGATTGCCGACATGTTCAAGGTGCTGCCCGAACAGTTCCCGAGAATTTTTGGCTTAATGTGGTTCAGCCAAAGCAAGAGCTTCGAGGCAGACTGGGCGCTCAATACCTCCAACGCCGCAGTCGACGCCTGGAAGGCGGGACTAAACGCCCTCGCCGGATAACAGTCTTTCTCCTTACTGTTACCGGTCCATCCCGCGGATTCCGGGCTTTGAAAAAAGCCCGGAATTTTTTATCTTTGTAAAAGTCAGTTCGAAATTCCATCCTGACCTTAGGCGGCAAGCATCACCGGACGGAATGCCCCGCAGCCTATAAACCAAAACTAGGAGACCCCAATGCGTTCCGAAGCCGAACTCGAAGGCGTCACCCTGCTCGGGAACAACGCCACCCAGTACAAGTTCCCGAACAAGCATCCGGGTAACGACTACATGGTCACCTTCAACTGCCCGGAATTCACGAGCCTCTGCCCGAAAACCGGCCAGCCCGACTTCGCCGAAATCAAGATCAACTACATTCCCGACCAGTACCTGGTGGAATCGAAGTCCCTCAAGCTCTACATGTTCTCGTTCCGCAACCACGGGGACTTCCACGAGGACTGCGTGAACATCATCATGAAGGACCTGGTGAAGCTTCTGGACCCGAAGTACATCGAAGTCGAAGGGCTGTTCATGCCGCGCGGGGGCATCTCTCTCTACCCGTTCGCGAACTACGGCAAGCCCGGTACCGAATTCGAGGCCATGGCCAAGACCCGCCTTTTCGCCGCCATCGACAGGAGGAAGTAATATGCAGAACGAAATCGTCCTCATCGCTTCCATCTTCGCGTTCTTCGGCGGACTCGT
>CACXXH010000100.1 GCA_902771595.1 Fibrobacter succinogenes
CAGTTCTTCAATGTCGATACGGATAGCGAGATTGCGTTCGGCTGCGAAAACTTGGGAATTGAACCGGAAGAAATCCGTCAACGTGTCGAAAAATCAGTACAGGATTTTCATCTGGAATCGCTGCTGGGCCGTAACATTTTCCATCTTTCGGGCGGGGAAAAGCAGAAGATTGCCTGCGCTTCGGTGAATGCGACGGATCCCGATATTTTTGTACTCGATGAGCCTTCTGCAAATCTTGACTTGAAAACGATTGCGGACCTCGCCGAAATAATCAAGCTTTGGAAATCTCGCGGCAAGACGGTTGTCGTAGTGGAACACCGCCTGCATTACTTGCGGGATGTTGCCGGCCGTATTGTCTATGTGAAGGATGGACGCATCGAATGCGAATGGACTCCGGCTGAACTCGAAGCGAAGGGCCCTGAGTATGCGGCGAACCTCGGCCTGCGCAGTTTGCGTATTCCGAACGTCGTCGCGCCCCTCGAAGGGAGGATGCAATCCATTGCCGAAACCATTACCTTCCATAACCTTCGTTTCGCCTACCAGAATAAACACCCCATCCTCGATATTCCGGAACTTTCGCTCCCCAAGGGGAAAATCACCGCCCTTCTCGGCCATAACGGAGCCGGAAAATCAACTCTCGCACAGTTGATATGCGGTCTTTGCGGTTCTTGGAAACAAAAGCGAGCGTCTCGCAAATTGGGAACCTACCTGATCATGCAGGATGTGAACCATCAATTGTTCACCGAAAGTGTGCTGGACGAAGTCCTATTAGGAATGAAACCGAAAGACGAATCGGCCGCTCTCGAAATTCTCGATAGTCTCAACCTCAAAAGTTATGCCGAAAAGCATCCGATGGCTCTTTCGGGCGGCCAAAAGCAGCGCGTCGCTATCGCAAGCGGGGTCAGCTCAAATCGCAACTTGATTGTATTCGACGAACCCACCAGCGGTCTCGATTACCGCCAGATGCTTGCTGTTTCCGAAACACTCAAGGCACTGGCAAACTGCGGTAAAACGCTTTTGGTAATTACCCACGATCCGGAACTCGTCTTGAACTGCTGCCACCATGTCATCCGCATGGATCATGGCCGAATTGCAGAGGAATATTCCCTGTTGTGCAAGTAAAAAGTCACCCCACATTGCAGGGTGACCGTTTAGTTGAGGGATTGGAGTTCTCTAAATTAGTC
The DNA here is from genome assembly GCA_902771595.1 of Fibrobacter succinogenes. Taxonomy (GTDB): domain Bacteria; phylum Fibrobacterota; class Fibrobacteria; order Fibrobacterales; family Fibrobacteraceae; genus Fibrobacter; species Fibrobacter succinogenes_C. The sequence goes on from CACXXH010000100.1 coordinate 1,185, forward strand.
TGCAATCGGAACGATGTAGTAGGCGGTTCCGGTAGTCACGTCCATTTCCTTGGTGACCTTGCCGCTGGCAATATCGTAGCGGTAAATGGCACCACTTTTCTTGTCGGCATGGCCAATCAGCACGCTCTTACCGTCGGCATCCAAGTGAATTGACGGGGAAAACCAGGGAATGGTCGGGCTAAGTTCAATTTTTTCAATGGTCTTCTTGTAAATGTCCACTACCACGAACTGCCATTCGTAATTGTTGAAGTTGCTAGGATCTTCGAAGTTTCCGAAGAAGCCCATGAACTTGCCGCCTCCCATGTAGGTTCCGCCAATCATCAGGTTGTTTTCGTTTTTCTTCTTGCCGTCATAGGCGGCATCGTGCATGCGGAACACCCAGTCCTTGTCAAATTCGGTCTTGCCCTTCTTTATGCGTACCCAGCCTTCCTGATAACCTTCGACGAAGCAGTAGGAGGCGTTGGAGTAGAAATAGATATCGCCCTTTTCGTCTACAAAGGACATGGTATTGTTCATGTCGTCCATGCCGCCGAGGGCTGCGGTTTGTTCTTCGTAGATAACCTTTTCGACCTTGTCGGTTTTCACGTCAATAATTGCAACGGAACCGCGCGGGCCGGCAATCATGTTGGTGAAATCTACGAACTGGTTCAGCGAAACGAACATCTTGCCATCGCGAATAACGGCGGAACCCGGAATCGTACTCATGGCGCCGCTTTCAGTATCAACGTATTCGGAAAGGTCTATGGTGGCTGTAGTCTTGAGCGTCTTCGGGTCGATTGCGGTAATGGCGTCACCCATGGCTTGCTCTACGTACAGCTTGTTTTCGTCAACGAATTTCATCATGATGGCGCGGGTTCCCTGGAATTTGGCGGTAGCGCTAGCCTTTTCGGGCATGTTGCCGTCCTTGTCCAGTTCATAGCGCGAGAGGGTGCTGTTCATGGCATCGTCCGTGGCGAGCACATAAACGGAACCGTCGAAGTAGGCGACTCCGCCGGCATTGGGCGCTTCAATGAAGTCCTTGACTACTTCGGACTGGTCATCGGAAAGGGCCGCAGTTCCGACAAACTGCGAATTGTCCATCATGAAGGAGAGGAGGTACTTGTCTCCGGAAGATGTTGTCTTGTCATCGGGTGCGCTGGAACTGGAGTCGTCACCGCAGGCGGCAAGCATGAGGCCGAATGCGGCCGTGAGGAGTAGGTTTTTGTAGGATTTCATAGGTTTCCTTTTTTGTTTATGTTTGAAATTTTCTATAGAGAAAACCGGATTTTTGTGGCGAAGGCCCTTCCCGGTTTTGACTCACCATATTTGTCGTAAACGCGTGTGTCCGTAATGTTCCTGATTTCAAAACTCCAGGAGAGCGTGTTCGCAAGGATGGAGTATTCGACACCCAAATCTTGCGAGAAAGAACTTGGAATGGTGCGGTCCTGCCTCTTGGAAACTTTCCAGGTGTAATAGTATTCGTCGGTATAGTTCCCGAACCAATAGAGTTTGAAAAAATCGTCTTTGAAAACGAGGTCGCCGATGTGGAATTCGGCACCGAAGTTTATGAAAAAGGTGGGAATATTCGGCACGGTAAGTCCCTTGGCTATACCGTAAGCAAGGTCTGCTTCTCGGCTTTCTGGATTTTGCTTCGTCAAATTGAAATTGAGCGTCACGTACTCGGTCGCATCTGCAGAAGCCTCGATTTCAAAGCCGGATGTCTTGATTCCCACGCTGTTGTAGTAAGGACGGGGGACTGCGGAGTAGTTATTCCAATAAATGCGGTCATCCATAAGGAGGTAAAACCAGTTGTATTCTAGGTGCAGTCCTAGCATAATTGGAATTCCTTTCAGGTCCAGTTCTGCACCGGCGGTAAAGTTGTCGGACTTTTCAGGTTTCAGGTTCGGGGCGCACTGTACGTAAATGCCGTCGCCGAAAATTTCTTCGCGGGTAGGGAAGCGTAGGCTGTGCTGGTAGCCGCCTTTGATAGCGAACTGGTCGATAACGGAAAGTTGGTCAAGAATTTTTACTCGCAGGTTTTCGCTGTAGCCGAAATCCTTGTTGGTGGCGTTGTCATCGGTCAGTGCGTTTAGTTTTCCTTCTACGTCATCGGCCTTGATGTTGTAGTAATACCCCTTGACTCCTGCCACGTTCTGGATACGGGAATTCCAGAAGTTGTTTTCTAGCGAAAGTCCCGTCACTACAGAATTGGCGTAGCCCGGGAATCCGGCATTGTTCAGGAGTTGCCCTTCTTTTGCACGCTTGTCTGTCGGGTCTTGGGATTCGTAGCGGTATAGCCCGCTCCAGGTAAGGCTGTGGTTCTGATTGAAGGCGTAATTCAGGTTCCACGGCGTAAACAGGGTGATGTTCTTGCGCTCGATATGGGCGGCCCCTCCCATGGAAATTTCACCCATGGGTATTTCTGAAATTTTTTTGGTTTCCATATCCCAGCCGTAATAATAAACATGGCTTGTGTCAATGATTCTATCTTCGCCATAGGCGAAGTTTGCGGATAGCGCTGCCGAAAGCCCTTTTGTGAACAGGTTGTTTTTTTCGAGACTGAGGCTCGCTCCGTAGCCAAAACCATCGGTAAAGGCTTCTTCAATATGGTGCCCTGTGGCCTGGATTTCCTTGTCCATGGCGCTGAAACTTGCGCCAAGAGAAATGCGGTCGAAATAGAACCGGTTGAAATTTATGAAGGGCGCGATGTTGTAACTGTAATAGCGGTCATGATCTCGGGTGACCACCGTATCCATGTATGGGGTTGTGAATTCGAAGTCATTATCGGAATAGTTGTAGTAGGCCGAAATCCCTGTTGCCACGGTGCGGCTCTTTGCAGAATCTGTGACCCACACATATTTGGCGTCGAGCGAAGCCTTGTGCGTATTGAAACTCCCGAAACTGTGAGAGCCCGTAATGGAACTTTTGGGCAAGTTGTGTGTCACAATATTGATGACACCACCCATGCCGTCGGTGGAGAAACGTTCTGGCACGTAACTCTTGTAGACTTCGATTCTGTCAATCTTATCCATGGGAATGTCGTTTACCGAAAGGTCTCCGTTGCCGTTATTTACGGGAACACCGTCGACAAGCACCTTCACGTTCTTGCCTTCCATGCCGCGGATGTTTATCTTGCTTTCGCTGCCCATGCCGCCCGCCTGGCGCACCTTCACACCGGAGGAGCGGTTCGTTGCGTCTGCGATGGTCGCGCTGGAGCCCTGTAGCTCCTTGGTGTCCATCACCTTGACCGATTCGGCCTTGGTTTTCTTGTCAACGGGAGCGGCTTCATTGATCCCTTCGCCTTCGATTCCCATCTCGTCAAGGACGGTTACATCAATTTGCGAATCATTCGCATTTTTGCTCTGCACTTCTGTTGCTGTGCTTGTTGTGGTGTTGGATGACCCTTCATCGAAAAAATCGTCAAAATTCGTAACATCGTCTTCGGCTTGAGCGAAAACGGCTGCCGCAGATATCAAAACTGTAAATACAAAATAAGCCCCAAATTTCATAGCCGCCCAAATGGAGAAAAATCGTTAAAAATCTTCTACTCCGATTAGTTTGCGCAAAAACCGTTTGGAGTAGAAAAGAAAAAATGTTTTTTCAAAATTTGATTCAGCCCTTTTGGGAGGATACTCTATGAAAAAGAAATCTCTGCTCTCTTGGATTTTTCTGTTTGCCAAAAACAAGAAAAAATATTACATCGCAAGCATTTTCTTTGCGTTGTTGCGCGTTGCTTGCGGAATCGCTCCTTACATCATTATCGCAAACATTGTGCGCGAACTGCTTTCGGGCGTGCGCGACTGGGATGTTTACCTTAAGGAATGCCTGATTATTGCGGCATTCTGGTTCGGGAATGTCCTGTTCCACAGCATTTCGACGACGCTTTCGCACGTAGCGACGTTCAACGTTCTCGGCAACATCCGCAAGGACCTTTGCGACAAGCTTTCGCGTGTGCCGCTGGGTTCTGTTCTCGACATGCCCTCGGGCGCGCTCAAGAACATCCTGGTAGAACGCATCGACAGCATGGAAACGACGCTTGCGCACGTAGTCCCGGAATTTACCTCGAACCTGATTCTCCCAGTGCTCATGTTCGTCTACCTTTTCCATATCGATTGGCGCATGGGGCTTGCCTCTCTCGGGACGCTCCCGATTGGTATGGTCGCCATGGCGGTTATGTTTGCCGGAGCACAAAAGTGGTTCGACAATTCTATCCAGAAAACGAAGGCGTTGAACGACACTGCGGTTGAATACATCAACGGCATCGAAGTCATCAAGGCGTTTGGCAAGTCAAAGTCTTCTTACGACAAGTTTGTAGTAGCCGCAAAAGAAGGGAGCGACTGTTTTGTCGAATGGATGCGCAATTGCATTTGGCCGCACGCCCTTGCCATCACGGTCGCTCCTGCCACGCTATTGACGGTTCTGCCGTTCGGTGGTTACTTCTATTACAACGGTTCCATTACGGCCGTCGATTTTATCACCGTCATCATCATCTCGGTGAGTATCATGATGCCGCTCCTCACCATCATGAGTTACAGCGACGACATCAGCAAGGCGGGCGTCATTTTCGGCGAAGTCGGCTCGGTGCTCGAAATGAACGAACTGCAACGCCCCATTGTCGACTTGCACAATCCAGCCGACAATTCAATCACGTTGAAAAATGTCCGGTTCAGCTACCACAAGGGCATCGAAGGCGAAGAAAAGAAGGAGATTCTCCATGGCATCAACATGGTTCTCCCCGAAGGGAGCTTTACCGCATTCGTGGGCGCGAGCGGTTCGGGCAAATCGACGATTGCACGCCTTATCGCCTCGCTTTGGGACGTTGACAGCGGTGATATCGAAATCGGCGGCGTGAACATCAGAGACCTTTCACTCGAAGAATACAACCGCCGTGTCGCCTACGTTTCGCAGGATAACTTCCTGTTCGACATGTCCGTCCGTGAGAACATCCGGCTCGGACGGCCTTCGGCATCGGATGCCGAAGTCGAAGAGGTGGCGCGCCAAAGCGGCTGCTACGAATTTATCATGAGTCTTGAAAATGGTTTCGACACGATTGTCGGCGGCTCGGGCGCCCACCTCTCCGGTGGCGAGCGCCAGCGCATCGCCATCGCCCGCGCGATGATGAAAAACGCCCCCATCGTCATTCTGGACGAAGCGACCGCCTATACCGACCCCGAAAACGAAGCCATCATCCAGAAATCCGTGGCAAAACTCGTGCAAGGCAAGACTCTCATCGTCATCGCCCACCGCCTTTCGACCGTCAAGGACGCCGACAAGCTCTACGTCATCAAGGACGGCAACATCGACAGCAGCGGCACGCACCAAGAACTGCTCGAAAAGGGCGGTCTCTACAAGTCCATGTGGCAAGCCCACATCAGTGCCAAGGATTCCGAGGAGGATGCATAAATGTTCGATACTCTCATCAAGTTCTTCAATTTCTGCAATGCAGAAAACCGCCACAAGTTCTACGGCTCAATCATCGTGGGGATTTTCAATTCCTTCTTCATGGCGCTCCGCATCGGTGCCATGGCTGTCATGTTGCAGGGCGTCATTCGCCATGTGCAGGGAATCGCGCCGTTTACCATGGACACCGTCTGGCTTTCGCTTGGGATCATGGTGGTAAGCCTTATCGGAGCAACCGTCACCAAGCGCATCATGAGCATGTGGCAAACCGAGGGCGGTTACCGCACTTGTGCCTCCAAGCGCATCGAAATCGCCGAACACCTGCGTTACTTGCCCATGGGCTACTTCAACAAGAACAGCCTCGGCTACATCACCTCCGTCACCACCAACACCATGGAACAGCTTGGCGATGTGGCCACCCGCGTCGTCATGATGGTCACGCAAGGCATTCTCGATACAATTCTCATCATTGTGATGATAGCCTTCTTCGATTGGCGTATCGCGATTGTCGCCACCGTGGGCTTTGCGCTCTTCCAATTCATCAACACGCTCATGCGCATGAACGTCCGCGCCGTTTCTCACGAAAAAGTAGAATCCGACAGCAAGGTGGTCGAAAAGGTTCTTGAATACATCCAGGGAATCGCCGAAGTCAAGGCCTACAACATGACCGGCAAGCGTTCCAAGGAACTGAACGAAATCATTGATAGGAACACCAGCGCCAATATCGGCATGGAACTCAAGTGCGTTCCGCTTTCGAACTTGCAGACTTTTGTCGCAAAGCTCACGGGCGTTGCCATCATGATGTTCTCGATTCATTTCTACTTGAACGGCTCCATGGAACTTGCCAACTGCGCCGTCATGCTGGTGTGCTCCTTCATGCTCTTTGCGGCCCTGGAACTGGGCGGCAGTTACGCAGCGCTCCTCCGTGCGGTCGACATCTCGGTCAATCGTGCAAACGATATCTTGAACAAGCCCACCATGGACATCGATGGCGAAGATATTGCCCCCGCCAATCACGACATCAAGGCCGACGGTATCGATTTCGCTTACGATAAGCGCAAGATTATCGACAACGTGACACTTTCCATTCCCGAAAAGACGACCACGGCTATCGTGGGTCCGAGCGGTTCGGGCAAGACGACGCTTTGCCATTTGCTCTCGCGCTTCTGGGACGTAAACGCGGGCTCGGTGACGTTGGGCGGCCGCCGCGTGCAAGATTACAGCATGGACAGCCTCATGAAGAATTTCAGTTTCGTGTTTCAGAACGTGTATCTGTTCCGCGATACGATAGAAAATAACATCAAGTTCGGAAATCCGAGTGCCACGCACGAGCAAGTCGTAGAAGCCGCCAAGAAAGCCTGCTGCCACGACTTCATCGAAAAGCTCCCCGACGGTTACAATACGGTCATCGGCGAAGGCGGCGCAAGCCTCAGCGGCGGTGAACGCCAGCGCATCTCGATTGCACGCGCCATCATGAAGGATTCCCCGGTCATCATTCTGGACGAAGCGACCGCGAACGTGGACCCCGAAAACGAGCGCGACTTGATGCTTGCTATTCAGGAACTCACCAAGGAAAAGACGGTCATCATGATTGCACACCGCCTCAAGACCGTGCGCCACGCCGACCAGATTGTCGTCTTGGACAAGGGCCGCATCGTGGAGCAAGGCAAGCACGAAGAACTCGTGAAGAACGGCGGAATCTACGCCCGATTCATCGATTCCCGCCGCGAAGCCGTCAGCTGGAAGCTGTAATGCAGATTCAACTTTCGGACCACTTCACCTACGGGAGGCTTCTTCGCTTCGTCTTTCCGTCTATCTTGACAATGTTTTTTACCACCATCTACAGCATTGTCGATGCTGCATTTGTCTCGAACTTTGTCGGAAAGACTTCTTTTGCAGCCGTAAACCTCGTCATGCCGGTCCTTATGCTTATTGCCGCTCCCGGCGTGATGATGGGGGCAGGCGGCAGCGCACTGGTCGCAAAATTCCTCG
>CACXXH010000101.1 GCA_902771595.1 Fibrobacter succinogenes
CGGGTCTTAAACGGCGCCGCCGTTCTCGCGCATGCGCTTGCGGGCACGGGAACCCGGGCGGTTGCGGCGACGATGCCTGTGGCCGTTTTCGGGCTGTCCGCCATTGGACGGCTCACCTCCAGAAGCCACGTTGCCGGGCTGCGCATTTTTAGCCTGCGCATTACCGGGTTGCGCGTTGCCGGGCTGACCGCCGAAACGCTTTTCGCGGCCGTCCCCCGGGTGCTTTTCGCGGGCCGGTTTGCCGCCCGCCGGCTTTTCAAAACGCTTCTTCTCGCGGGATTTTTCAGCGCGGTTTTCCGCATCGCGGCGCGACATGCGGCCGCGGGCATTGCGCATCTCGCTTTCCGCGGTTTCCTTCTGCGGGGGCGGCAACTTCTCGTATATCGCCTGGTCGCCTTCCGGGATGCGGATGCGGGTCAGCTTCTCGATAGCGCGCAGGTCCTGTTCCTCGTCGGGCGAGCAGAACGAAATCGCTATGCCGTCCTTGCCAGCGCGGGCGGTACGGCCGATGCGGTGCACGAACGTCTCGGGCACGTCGGGCAGGTCGTAGTTGAACACGTGCGAAACGTCGTCCACGTCTATCCCGCGGGCGGCGATATCCGTCGCGACCAGCACGCGAATTTGTTCGCACTTGAAGTTCCCGAGGGCTTCCTGCCTCCTGTTCTGGCTCTTGTTCCCGTGAATCGCCGCGCACTTGACGCCCGCCTTTTCGAGCACGCGCGTTATTTTGTCTGCACCGTGCTTGGTGCGGCTGAACACGAGCACCTTTTTCATTTCGGGGTGAGCGAGCAAAAGTTCCTTCAAAAGCGCTCCCTTGCGGCGCTTGTCGATGCGGTAGAGTTCCTGGCGGATGCGTTCTATCGGCGTGCTCTGCGGGGCCACCTCCACGCGCACCGGGTCCGGGCGGAGGATGGTCGATGCGAGTTTCGTGATGTCGTCGGGCATCGTCGCGCTAAAGAACAGGTTCTGGCGCACCTGCGGGAGCAGCGCCACCACCTTGCGGATATCGTGAATGAACCCCATGTCGAGCATGCGGTCGGCTTCATCGAGCACGAAGAATTCCAGAGCCTTCAGGGAGACCGCCTTCTGGTTGATAAGGTCGAGCAGGCGGCCCGGAGTCGCCACCAACACGTCCACGCCGCGCACGAGGTTCCTTTTCTGCGGAGCATCGTTCACGCCGCCAAATATGCAGGCGGTCGAAATCGCGGTGAACTGCGCATACTGCTTGAAACAGTCTTCCACCTGGATGGCGAGCTCGCGTGTCGGCAGCAAAATGAGCGCACGGCAGGTCTTCGGTGCGCGGAATTTCCCGGAATCGAGCAGGCGCTGCAGAATCGGGAGCGCGAAGGCCGCCGTCTTGCCGGTGCCCGTTTGGGCAATTCCCAGCAAATCCCGCCCTTCCAGGAGGCTGGGAATCGATTTTTCCTGGATCGGAGTGGGCTGTTCGTAGCCGACTGCGCGTACAGCGCGCTGCAAGGGATTTGCGAGGGGAAGGTCAGAAAATAGCATAATTGGCGCCAAATGTAGAAAAAAAGGGGGGTCGCAACAATTAAATAACCATTTTTTGCTAATAGGGGAGTTGAAAAATAACATTTTTTGTGTTAATTTTCATAAGCAAATCTCCTTTAACCCCCTCTAAAACATGGAAGATTCGCTGCTAGTATCTGTCATAGACAGTGTCGTCGCCTTTCATGTATCGGCGGGCGGCAACTCGGGCGCCTCGACGTTAGCCCAATGCCTCATCGCCCTGTTCGGGGCCCTGGGCGGGGGTTTGGCATCGGCCCTCATGGCATATTTCCTGGGAAAAAGGTACGAAAGGATGCTGCTCGAAAACGACGAGCGCCGAAACAAGCTCGCCATGGAACTCGAAAGGCAGCGCGCAGAATTGCAACAGAAACTCGAAGAAAAGCGCGACAAACGCCAGAACGCAAAAGAGCTGCTCCAGGTACTTTCAAAATTCTCCGACAACATCTTAGAAGCCGACAAGAACTCCGTATTCATCGCGATGCAGATGACCCAGCCGAACAAGCAGAAGGAAGTTACCGAATTCGGCGAACTCGTCGAAAAAATCGAATTCCTGTGGCAGCAGAACGGCTTTTTGCTCGATGCGACTTTCGCGAACAGCATCCAGAAAATCTTCCGCCTCATGTTCCTCTACAGAGACTGCGCCATGCGCTGCACCATGTTCGCCATGATGCCCGGCCAGCAGAAGCAAATCCAGCCCATCATTTCGAACTGCAACTATTACCGCAAGCTCTGGAACGACGAGTGGGATAAAATCAACGAGCAGATGAAAAAAATAAAGAGCTCGATGTTCTAAACACCGAGTTCTCATAATCAAAAAGATTCGGACAAACGACAATAGCTCAGGTCTGGATCCTTCGACTTCCCCTATCGCGCTTCGCGCTCCAGGGTCCGCTCAGGATGACACTTGCGTGTCATTTCTGCAGGTTCAAGCTCGCATTCGCGGCTCCGTACAAACTAATGCTGTAATCCTTGATGATATACACCGGGATCTTGTTCAAAAGCGGACGGATGTTCGGGTTGTAGTTCTTTTCGAAATACTTCATGAACAAGCTATCACGTTCGAGCCAGCGCAGGTCCTTCTGCACGGTACCGCCGGCCAGGTAAAGGCCGCCCAGCGGGAGGAACAGCGTAGAGGCGTCGCTTGCAAAACGGGCGAGCATCTTCACGAACAGGCGCATCATTTCGGCAGCGACCGGGTCGGTATCGCTCGCGCGGCTAATGTACTTCGGACGGTCGTTCGGTTCGGTCTCCTCAATCTTCTTGAAGGCCTCGTTATCGGGAACGCCGCGGGTTTCCTTCCACCATTCGTACATGTTGCGCAGCCCCATGCCCGAGACGAGCGGTTCCACGCCGGGGACGTAACCAATCTTCTTTTCCATGTAGTCGTGGAATTCCTGCGAGTCCTTGTCGAACGGGGCGAACGTGGAGTGTCCGCCTTCGGAGCAGGCCGGGATGTACTTCTCGCCGTCGAAGGCAAGGAAGCCCACGCCCATGCCGGTACCCGGGCCGATGACCGCCTTGGTCGCCTTCTGCGGGGCGGGTTCACTGCCGTCGGTATGCGTGAGCTTGAAAATCTGCTTGGGGTCGTCCACGTCGAGCGTCGGGATGCCATAGCTTATCGCCATGAAGTCGTTGATGACAAGCGTCGGGATGCCGATGGCCGCGGTGAGGGCTTCGCCGTCCACGCTCCACGGGAGGTTCGTCATCACGCACTTGTTGTTCGCCACAGGGCCCGCGGCGCTAATGCAGATGTGGCTGGGCTTGAGGTCGGCGCGGGATTCCGCCGCAATCTTCAGCGTCTCGCAAATCGGGGCTTCGAGACCGTCGATATCCTTGCTGGGGCAAGCCGTTTCAAGAATCAGAGTGAACTTTCCGCCCTGGTAGCCAACCAGGCCTAGGTTCGTGTTGGTACCGCCAATATCGCCCGCAAGGACGAGGCGTTCAAACTTTGCATCGGGATTAAGCCATTTGATTTCCATAAAAACTCCGGGTTTTCAGACTGGAATATAGGAAATTTCGGCGATTTGAGGGGAAACCCGCAAACATTACGACCCCGTATGACATAAGATAGATGTTGCCCCGCGTACCCCAGGGGGGGCCGCCCCTCAAAGCATATAGAAATATGTTTTTTTTCATACGGCTGCAAAATTTTTCCACCCGATTTTTGAATCATGGCGGAAAAATCCAAAATTGACAAAAGATTCCGCATCCCGTACTGCGATATATTGCCGTATTACTTTGTTCAATATTTTGTAATACAAGGCAGGCCCATATGATACAAGATTATTACTTTATTAGTAAAATTACGTTAAGTTTAAAGATTTGTTCAAAAAAATTCATTTGTTATATTTTCGCAAGTTTGTATTCAGAGAATACTATCGTTCAACCCCTATCTAGGAAAAGAGATGAAAAAGATAATCCTATCCTTATTGCTCCTCTGCTCCTTCGTATTCGCTCAGGCGGGAATCCACGTCGAAGCGTACGACGAGCAGCAAACCAACGCACGACAGGCAACAATCAGATTGCGTGTCGTCAACAGCACCGAACAGACGTTTAATAACGTCCGGTTGACATACTATCTGTATAAAGAGGCCAACCGCGGTATTGAAATTCATCCCTACTACACGCCCAAAGCAACCGTTCACCACGAAACAAACGGCGACCAGGTAGAAATCAACATCGATATTCCGACCCTCGCTCCGGGTGTGTTCCCCAACTCGTCCGGCATGAACATCGGTATCAACTACTCCGACTGGCAGCCCTTCGACAAGACCGCTAGCGTGAGCTACCCCAATTCCAACAGCTTTATCGTCGACAACAACATCGCCATCTTCATCGATGGTCAGCCCTACCAAGTGGTAGGCCCCGTGCTCACGGATCCGGCCCAGCCCCGCTTCGTCGGTGTGCAGCCTGAAATCTCCACCTACCGTGCAGCATGGGTAGAAATTTCCAACTTCGATAACGACAACAAGAACTCCCTGAACGGGTTCTACATCAAGGATGCGAACGGCAATACGCTCTCCCTTGATGGAAAGGAACTCGCCAAGGGTAAGAAGTTGATCGTCTGCAATACCGCAGACAAGACCTGCCCCAACGCCGACATCCAGATCGTGTCTAGCGATCTCACATTCGGCCTGGACGGTGAACTCACCCTGTACAATTCGGACAACGAACCGGTCGACTATGTGGCCTGGGGTACGTTCGGCCCGAACGCAGCCACGGTAGCCGCCGCAAATAGCGCGCTGAAGACCGACGAATACCTGGCAACTCATTACAGCGACTTTGAATTTGCGAACACCTACTACAGCTCTGGCGACTTCTACCGCGCCATCGTTTCCGAAACGCAGAATACGGTCAAGGAATGGAAGCTCTTCTCCGCCAAGGACATCGAAAAGAGCGCCAACGACCTCCCTGACCCCAAGCCGCTCTCCCTTTCCGATGGTTCTATCGTCACCCTGAATACCGGAGAGGAAATGATCTTCTCCTGGGTCGCCATCAAGGGCGCCAAGAAGTACATTCTTACCGTCATCAACGACGAAACAGACGCTATCGCTGCGCAGGTCACCACCGCCTTGACGACTGTTTCCGTGTTCCTCCAGCCGGGCAAGTATAGGTGGACCGTCGAAGCTTCGCAGACCGGAGACTTCCAGACATCGCTCGAATCTCTGCTCGCCAACAAGGACTACCTCACCCAGCTGACTATTCTGAACCGCGTGTACTCCGACGACAACATCGTCTACAACCTCCACGTGGACCCGCTCGCCGCCCGCAAGGACAGCTATCTTCTCGACCTCCAGTGGGGTGAAAACTTCAATAAGGAAAGAGGCGGTACTCCGCACAACCTCTCCGCCTACTACAACGATTTCCATCAAATCAAGTTCACCGATCCCTATGAACAGCATTACAACGAAGAAGAAAGTTGGAGATGCTGGATTGTCAGTGCCGTCATGCTGAACCACTACTATGGTGGTAACATCACACAGGACGAAATCAAGCTGCGTGTAAAGGGAAACCCGAGCAACATGATTCTCGAAGCATTCCCCCACGATTATGAGGGTGGCGGAAGCAGAGCCGATATCAACCAGGCTTTGATGATTGCCTTGAATGTCAGCATGGACGATCTCCATTTCCAGGCCGGACGCCCTGAAGAATCCGTACTGAATGAAGCTCTGAGCCAGGGTCGCCCAGTTTACATCTGGCAGAACGCTCATATCATGACCATCGACGCAGTCCGTCTGAACGAAACTGTGAAGGCCTTTGAATACAGGTTCATCAACATAGACAACGACGGTACATACCAGTGGCGTGTTTACGAAAAGGAAGCTGGCCTCAATGGTGCATGGATTCCGGCAAATGTGACCAACGCCCAGAATACCGATCCGACCATCGATACGGATACGGATGGTGACGGTCTTTACGATTTCGACGAAATCAACCGCTTCAAGACCGATATAAACAAGAAGGATACCGATGACGACAAGGTCAACGACCGTGAAGAAATCGTTTCTTACACCCTCCGCCAGACCACGTTCGTCCAGAGACTCAATCCGTATTCTTGGTACTACTACCCTGCCGTTGAATTCGAAACCTACGCCGACATCGATGGCGACGGACTCCGTGCCGAACTGGACTACGACTCCGATAACGGTGGAGTAAAGGACGGCGATGAAGACCTGAACCACAATGGTATCGTCGACGAAGGCGAAACCGATCCGTTCGTGGAAAGCGACGACCCGACCTCCACAAATCCGCCGACTTCCGACCTTCCGGAAATCTACGCTATCTCGACGCTCTCGTTCAAGCAGCAGACCAACTGCACCAAGGATAACGGAGGCTACTGCGATCTCGCCGCTGCCGGCATCCAGTCCAACTACTACAACCATCTGGTTATCGGCGACAACAACCACGTCGGTGCGCTCCATACTCTCGGAACCATCTTCTTCCAGCATGGCGCCCAGATTCACGGCGATATCAACCTCTATGGTCCTGATGCGAAGATTGCCGAGAACTCCTCCTCCTTCTGGTACTTGATTGGTGGCCAGGTCAACAACCGCACCGTGGCCGAATTCAACGAAAACTTCCCGACCGTCATTGACGTGTTCGGATTCCAGGAAGAACGTCAGCCGATCTACGTCGGCAATGGACAAACGTTGACGCTGGAAGAAGGTGTCAAGTACGGAACCATCACCGTTGGTTACAACGGAACGCTCATCATCCCGGCTGGCGAATTCTACGTCAAGAATCTCCAGCTGCAGGACTACGGCAAGGTCAAGTTCTCTCAGCCCGGCCAGCAGAGCATTCTGCACATCGATGGCGAATTCTTCTGGCGCGCACCGATGGATCACAGCGAGCAGGAACTCAAAACCATCGCAAGCAACTTCGAAGTTCTTATCAGCACCCATAACAGGGACTACTTTATCAATAAGACCTTCGCAGGCCGCATTGTTGCTCCGTACTCCAATGTGTACATCGAAACGACCCAAGCGACCTATTACGGAAGCCTCATCGCTTTCAACATAGAAGCTAGGAATTTTGCTAATATTAAGGTTATACCTTACGCAGGCAACGATTAATTCAAAACAGGAGCTGCTATGAACTTCGCACCAGCTTTAACGATAGGCATCCTCGCTGCAAGCCTATATGCAGCTGAATGCAACGTCACACATACAGAAGGGCACTCCAGTGCAGATATAAATCAAGGATATCTAGCAACTGCACTCTACCTGTACGAAGGCAATTATCTCGAAATGTCGAATATGGACAAGAGGGAGCCTTCAGTCGTGAACGTTTCGTGCACCGATACGGCATGGGTCTACAGGTCCGAGCTGGACTCCACCATGATCGTTCTCGTTTCTGAAAAAGCGGTAAAGGTGGCGCGAGTTCCCTACTCCGACGATCCGAATGGCTATTCAGACTCGCTCTACTCGGTACATTATGACGATGTATTCAAGGACGAGTTCAAGCGCCTCCAGAAAGCCGGCGTTTTCAAGGGTACGGCAGAACAAGCAGACTCCCTTGTTTCTCATGTATTCGATCAGTGCAGGGTTTACTATACCAAGGTTTTCGGCTATGGCGGTTGCGAATTCAACCCTCCTGGTATCAGAAAAAGAAACGGAGGAAAGGATATCGATAAAGCCGACATTCCTCTCGCCCTTACAGCAGTTGTCGCTGATCTCACTAAGCTTCTCGACACGCTGAACAGCTGCCCGGAACTCAAGTTTCCCCCAGCGGATACGACAGCCGATACGGCCCAAGTAACGCCTCCCGACACGATTAAAGTCCCCGATTCGACCCAAGCCGTGTCTCCCCAGGGAGCGAGCAAAGCCGCACCGGGCCTGTCATTCCTCAAAATCAAGCCCAGGCACTACCATGTCGGCAACGTTCTTAAGGGAACGTCCTACAAGGTGTTCAGTACCAACGGGCAGTTGCTGGAACAGGGAATCTTTACAGGCAACGTATTCGTAGCCCCGGCCATTCCCGTTATCCTGCAAGTCAATGGAAAAGAAACGCTGTTCCTGAAATAGCGGTCCAGACATACCAATATTCCACAAACGCCTGCCTGTGTGCAGGCGTTTTCTTTTATCTGCATGATACGAGCCGTAAATAATGGTATATTTTGGTGAGAAAAACATAGGAGAAATATGAGAATTCAAGATCTCAAAACTATTCAATGCCTCGCCGGCCTTTCTTTGGGCGCATCTCTTTTCACCGCCTGCGGCGATGACGACAGCTTCTCTCCGATTGCGAGAGACCGCGGCTATGATTATGCGTACACATCGGCAAAGGATTTGTCGAAAACCCCATGCAACGACATGCGCAAT
>CACXXH010000102.1 GCA_902771595.1 Fibrobacter succinogenes
GAGCACAAGGGCGTCCGCTACGACGTGTTCGCGCGGGAAACCAACGAGAAGGGCGAAACCATTCGATCGTTTGACTTAGAGATGCAGATGGTGGATACGAAGGAATTGCCGCAAAGGGCGCGGTATTACCAGAGCGTGGGCGACGGCGTGGCGCTATCGAAGGGCGATTTTTACACCAGCCTCAGGGAGCAATATGTCATCTTCCTGTGCCCCGTGGATATTTTCGGGCGCGGATATCCCGTCTACCATTTCGAGAACAGGGCGAAGGAAAATCCGGAAATCACTTTGGGCGACCTATCCTTTATAAATTTTTATATATTTACAAGGAAGGAGTGTCCTACTACAAGACCGATACCATCATAAGGAATAAGTATATGACTTACGAATACGATCTTCACGAGAGTAAGGAAGCGGGTAGGGCTGAAGCGAAGCGAGAAATGGTTGATGCTATGCTTGCTAATGGCAAACTGTCCGAGAAAGATATCGCAGCCATCTCTGGCATTCCAGAAGAAGAGATCGCCCAGCGCAAAGCAGCGCTGAGCAAGTAATACGACATCCAAGAGTTCTTCTACACAAAAAAATCCGGAGGCACACTCGGCACCTCCGGAATTTTTCCCGTATCAGATCGACGAGACACGGGCCTCCCCTCGTTTTTGTTTTTCTCCTTCTTACCCCCTTTTTTTGGTCTCCTCCTCCCCCTTTTTACACTTGTGCGGCTGCGAGGTTGAAGGCCTCCGGGTAGGCCTTGGCCGCGCAGTTGTCGCAAAGCACGCGCATGCGGGTCTCGGCGAGCGTATTCACGCGCACCTGTTCGCCGCAGTGGGCGCACTTGTTGATGAACACCACGGAATGGTTCTCGGCGACGGGTGCCGGGTCCTTGGCCAGCACCGGATCACCCAGGCGGCTCACCGTGTTGCGGAAAGTTATCTTGCCGTTCTCATCCTGGACAACCTCGCGCGAAAGGCAGCACTTGAAGCTGCGCCCCTTGCGGTTGCGCATGCGGAAGATGAACTGCGTCTGCGAAAGGTTGTCGCAGCTGCTGAAGGTTTCCCAGTCGCCGCGGTAACGGTAGCAATCGGTAATGTAGTGCCACACGACTTCGGATTCGGTGAACCCGAACATGCGGCAGAACCGCTTGTTTCCCGAAAGGATACGGCCGCTCTGGTTGACTTCGAAGCGGGCTATATCGAGGTTGTTTTCGTTGTCGATCATATTTCACCTCCCTTGAGATAGTAACGGTAAAGCACGTCGGATTCCCCTATTGCCGTCGTACTCAGCCGCACATCATCTAGTTTGAGATTCACCTCTTCCTTGCCGAAGAAAATCGGCTCCGAAGAAGTTCCTATCTGCGTCACAGAGACTGCCTTTTCGGCAACCTTCACCCCATCTATGTACAACGCAGAGGTTTTCCCGTCCCAAATAGCCGTAACGTATACCCATTCGTCGAAATTCTCGTAGTCCACGAACACAGCGTCTTCGCATTCGAGCGAGTTGCTAGAGCCGTCGGCGATGAAGAAGCCGAGCGAGACCTGTTCGCGGTCGCATTCGCCCTGCACGAGAGCGAGGCTGAACACGTCGTTGTCTTCGCTGGAGCCGAAGCCGAGCTTGCCGATAAGGTTCCTGCGGTAGTTCTTGGAACCGGGCTTCTCGATATGCATCCAGGCTTCGAGCGTGAGTGCCTTGGCGCTGTCAAGTATGCTGCGTTCGCCCTCGATGACTCCGAACTGGTCGCTGCCGTAAAGCGCGAGCGCCTTGTCGACCTTGCCCTCTTCGAGGGAATCCACGCCGTAGAGCAATATGCCTTCGGTACCGCCGCGGGCGTCGCTCACCTTCTTGGTGTTCTTTTCAGTAGTGGCGAGGTAATCCATCGGCCACCAGCTCCTGAGCCCGTATTCCGGGGAGAGCGGGAACAGCAGCTTCGCCGATTCGCTGGCGTCGACATTCTCGAGTATGGAAGTGACCGGCGCAGAGGAAGCCCCCCCGCTGGTGACTTCTTCGAGGTCAGATTCGTCTTCTTCGTCTGTGACGATGGAGCTCACGGTAAAGTATCCGAACATGTCCGTGGGCACGGGGCCGCGGAACGTCGTGGCCTTCTTGGACACGGACACGGCATACACGGCGTCGAGATAATGCACCGGGTCCGGGGACTTCGCGAGCAGCGGCAGCACGCCAGGCGGAATGTTGCCCAGCGAGAAGCGGCCTTCCTTGTCGGTGGTGGTTTCCCAAGAGGAGCCCGGGATGTAGACCCTGATTCCGCTTGCGACCGTGTCGGGACGGAGGTACACATAGCCCGTAAGCTCGTTCGCCTTTTCGAGGACGGCCGTGAACTTCTGTTCGGTGCCGTCGAAGAAAATCGTGCTGTAGTAGGCCAAGGAATCCGTCTGGGCGCTGAGGCCGTATTGCCCCTGGAGGGTGACCGGCAGCCCGAACTTTCCGTTGTCGTCGGTGGTGTCGGCATAGACGACCGTATCGAGGATGAAATGGCGAGCAAACACCGGTACGCCCGCGATGGTGTTCCCCGCACCATCGATAAGGACGCCTGCAAAGGTGTTCGTCTCTTCGCCAACGCCGTTCGCGACCTGCGGACCGCATGCGAGCATAACCGTGCAAGCAGAAGCGCCGGCAATCATAGCACATGCCTTTACTATGCGGTGCAGTTTAAGCATTTTTCACTCCCCCCTTAAACTTCTTGGTCAGCGGGAACAGCTGGACGTTCAAGCGGTAGACGCGATCCTCCTCCGTTTCCTGCAACACAATCGACGCGACGCGGCGGCGGAAATCCTCGATTTCCTTCGTGATACGGCTGTACGCACTTTCGGATATGCCCAAGGTGAGGCCCGAGATATCACGCTCGTTCACGGGGACCTCGTCCAGGGAACGAACGGCGAGTTCGCCCATCTGGCGGTGCATTTCGCGCACGGAGAGGCTCGTGACCTCGATATTGCCAGTGGTAATCGCCTTGGATGACTGTTCGAAACTTCCGTCGGCATTCTTGTTCAGAAGCCCGACCTTTTCCAGGAGCTTGAGTGCCTTCTTCACTTCGGCCGCCTGGGTATCGAACGCGAGCATGTCGGCCACCTGCGCCGGGGTGGCTTCCGGGACCTGCGGCACGAGTTCGCGCAGCACAGGGTTGATCCAGGATTCGTAGTAGTCGTACTGGTCTTCGCCGACGAGAGTCATCTCGTTTTCCTTGGCGATGGCGCGGAGTTCCTTGAAGACCTCCTTCTTCTTCGAGGAATCCTTTTCCTGGTTGAAGTTGACGAGGGCACGGAAATACTGCAGGTCGGTGCCGACCAGGCCCATGGCGTTGGCCACGCGCTCGATGCCCACGTCGCTCAGGTTGGCCTTTCCGTCGCAGACCAGCTTGAGGAACACCGGAGAGGAATAACCGGCCGCCTTGGCGAAGTCACGCCAGGTGAACCCGGAGCGAATCTTACGCTCCGTATAGAAGTCGCGCACATAGAGGCGAAAATTCTGGTATTCCATCACGGGTTTCATACAACATTGAATATATACTCTTTTTTTTCGATATGCAATAGTTTCATGATACAAAAACGATATTTTTTACAAAATAAGACCAGTTTTTGTTCATTTTTCCGTTTTTGGCCATTTTTGCCATGATACAAATGTGTTGAAATTGTATGATATTATACACTAGAATATTGCGGAAGGGAATATTCCCGTGATGAAAATCGTTAGAAAACGACATGAAAAACGCCAAAAAAGGCAAAAAAAAGCGACGGATTCGAACGATCCGCCGCCATGATACAATACAAATCGGGTAGGCTACCCCGCTTCGCTTACGACTCGGGTAGGCGATTCCGCCAAAGACTCGGGTAGGCGATTCCGCCAAAGACTCGGGTGGGCTACCCCGCGACGTCCTTGACGACCATGATGCCGCCCTTTTCGATTTTCGGGTAGCTGCGCATGCCTTCCCCGCCCTTGCCGCGGTCGAGCACCTCTTCGAGTTCGCCCTTCACGTTGTACAGGTGGAGTTCCCACGGGCCGTTCGGGGCGTTGAAGTAGCCGGAGTTCTTCTGCACGTTGCGCTGGAAGGTGCGGTTGAGGCGATCGGCGATGCTGCGGGCTTGCACAAGGCTGATGTCGGCGAGGGTCCAGGATATCGGGCTTCCGCCCATGTCGAATATCAAGAGCGCCTCGGAGTCGGTATCCTCCTTCATGGTGAATTTCCAGCTGAAGTTCTGCCAGCTGGTGCTCAAGTCAAGGATACGGCCGTTCGCATACGGCGTGTATTCCTCGGAATCACGCTTGATGTTCACGTTGAGCGTGCGGGGCTTGTCGGCCTTCGCTCGCATGCTGAAGATGTAAGTGATTCCGTTGCGCAGTACCAGGTGCTGCTTGAACTGCAGGCCCCAGGTTTCCTTGCCCGCCTGCTTGATGTCGAAGCGTATTGCCCCGTCGTGCGCGACGACTTCGGCCTTGCCGCCCCAGAAGTCGGTGGTCCAGCCGTCAAGCGGGTTCTCGGCGGAAAAGTCGCCGTTCTCGATGATGTTCGCGCCGCCTCCCTGGGAGCCGGTCGTGAAGTCCTTGTTCTGGATGAAGTTCGGGATGACGCTCGTGTTCTGGATGCCGAGCGGGCTGTCGACGGCGACTTCCTTGCCCCAGCCGACAAGCGTGTTGTACGAGCCGTGCTCCGTCATGTCCATTTCGGGGCAGTCGGAGTTGCCCGGGCCCCAGCTCCAGCAGAGCCAGCCGATGCTCAGGCGTTCGCATTCGCTCATGATGTGCTTGTAGGGGATTTCGCGCACTCCGGCCACGGCCATCGGGGCGAATTC
Organism: Fibrobacter succinogenes; assembly: GCA_902771595.1. Taxonomy (GTDB): domain Bacteria; phylum Fibrobacterota; class Fibrobacteria; order Fibrobacterales; family Fibrobacteraceae; genus Fibrobacter; species Fibrobacter succinogenes_C. Next base: position 4,797 of record CACXXH010000102.1, read on the forward strand.
GCCCACCACGAGCGGGATGTTCGCCTCAATAGATTTTTCAAGGCACACGGTAACGCGCTCGGTGACGCTGGAAAAGCCCGTAGCTTCGGGGTCGTGGCGTTCGCTGGGCCACCACATGTGGATGGAGAACAGCAGGTTGTGTTCCGGGTCCGCCTGCAAGAGTTTCGGGCCGACGTTGAGCAGGTTCTTCTCGTTCTGGCCCCAGTTGTCGGCGTCGATCATGATGGGCACGCGGATTGCCGCCGCGCGCATCTTGGTGACAATCAAGTTGTAGACGTCGAAGAATTCCTCGGGCGGCACTTCATGGGAACCGGGTTCGTTGCCCACGTTGAGGATGAGGTATTCCTGATGGTTGTTGATCATCTGGAGCATTTCGTCGCGCAGCCAGAAATCGACCACTTCGGGCAGTTTGTCCCAGTTGCCGGTGGTGTCGTGCAGTTCGACGATGGGGATCATCCCGTTGCTGATGCTCTGGGCGACGATGGAATCGAGGTCGCTGATGCGCCCGCGGGTGTTCCAGACGATGCGGACGCAGTTCGCGCCGGTCTTCGCCATTTCGGGAATCGTTTTGCCTTCGCGGTCGGTCCAGATGAACATGTGGTTTATGCCGCGCAGGATGACCTTCTCGTTGTCCTTGCTGTAGAGGAAACGGTCCTGCACAAAGAAACCTGGTTTGGCGGTGGCTATGTTCATGCCTAAAAACTCCAAAATCTTGTTTTCTGCATATAAATATATATAAATGGGCAGCAATATATAAAAGGGCCGCAGTCGAGAGCTGAAAATTTAGTCTAAAAAAGGGGGAAATGCTTGGCGGGGCGAAGTAAAAATGCAAAAATGGGTGAAAAAAACATGGCGGGGCGAGGTAAAAATGCAAAAATGGGTGAAAATGGGGACTAAAGGTACGAATTGAGGGGTGTTCAATCCCCATTTTGTTAATTTGTTCAAAACGTTTTGAAGGAAATGCGCGCAACAGTGGGGATAAAAAAGCCTTTTCCGAGGAAATCAATCCCCAAATTCATTAGAAAATCATGCTTGGCCGGGCATTTTTCATTAGTTTATATGTAAAAATGGGGATAAAGAGGAGATTTTGAAGGCTTTTAATCCCCATTTTTCTAACTTTCGGACTTTTTGGAGGACAAAAAAGACAAAAACCAGACAAATCTTCCCTTTGGGGCGATAAATTTCTATATTAGAGCAGTGCTCCGGGGATACTCGGGGTTAAACATTCGGGGGTGCTCTGGTTTGCCAAAATCCCTGCTACTCGCAGTGATTTTGCCCTTTGGGCCTTTCGCACACATTGTGTGCTCAAGGGCCTAAATGCTCGCCTGTTCGCATTTAGTCGACAGATCTCAACCAGAGCTTCCACGGAGACAAGCACCGGGGGTACTCTGGTTTGCCAAAATCCCTGCTATTCGCAGTGATTTTGCCCTACGGGCTTTTCGCACACGTTGTGTGCTCAAAGGCCTAAATGCTCGCCTGCTCGCATTTAGTCGACAGGCCTGTCTCAACCAGAGCTAAACTCGGGGTAAACAAATACGGGGGTGATCTGGTTTCGACAGGGTTACCGAAGTGTTAGTTGCAAGCCGAGGTCTCAGACGAGGGCACTCGTAAAAAAGTCTGAAAAAAAATAAGTGCTGACGAAAACTACGCACTCGCTGCCTAATTAGCGGCAACGCCGGGCCTCGTTCCGCTCCCATCGGGATGAACGTCCGGACGAAATATGGGATAGGATTCTCGCATGCCTGGGGCTAGAGTCCGAGATTCACTAGGCTGGTCAAACTCTGCGCCGACCTTCTTGGGCGTGGACAAGGCGAGATCTTAAATGCGAAGGGAAAGCTTGTAGGAATGGACATGGACGTGATTTTGGACAGGGGTTCGACTCCCCTCACCTCCAGAAAAATAAAAGGGACTCACTTAACGTGAGCCCCTTTTATTTTCTGTTTTTAGAGAACCGCTCGCGCTAAGTTTCGGTATTAAATTACTCCGGCACGCGCTCGCTCTCGCCCACACGGCCCGTTGATACGGGCCGCTTTGGGCTCACGGAAAGCTGAAATAATGGCTCCGCATAGCGGGGCTTTTTTGGGGAGGTGAGAATTATGAGACCGCTCGTTCGTCGTCTCGGGGTTATTTATGGAAATGCAGGCGCGAGCCCTCGACTAATCGGAGCCATTTTTCTATCTTTTCGCGCGAAAAATAAATGAGGTAACTATGCTTTTCAATTTCGACATGATCCAGGGCGTCTATGCCCGCATTCCCGCCCGCGTTGAAGCTGCCCGCAAGCAGCTGGGCCGTCCGCTCACCCTCGCCGAAAAGATTATCTACAGCCACCTGATCGATGGCGCCGAGAACAGGACCTACGAACGCGGCAAGGATTTTGCCGAATTCCACCCGGACCGCGTGGCCATGCAGGACGCTACCGCCCAGATGGCCTTGCTTCAGTTCACCACCGCCGGCAAGTCCAAAGTGGCCGTGCCGAGTTCCGTGCACTGCGACCACTTGATTATCGCCCGCGAAGGTGCCGAAAAGGACCTCCCCCGCGCCAAGGAAGAAAGCAAGGAAGTGTACGATTTCCTCCAGTCCGTCTCTGCCAAGTACGGCATTGACTGCTGGCTCCCGGGTGCTGGCATCATCCACCAGGTGGTGCTCGAAAACTATGCCTTCCCGGGCGGAATGATGATCGGTACCGACTCCCACACCGTGAACGCCGGCGGTCTCGGCATGCTCGCCATTGGCGTGGGCGGTGCAGACGCTGTCGATGCGATGGTCGGCCTCCCGTGGGAACTCAAGTACCCGAAGATGATCGGCGTGAAGCTCACCGGCAAGCTCCAGGGCTTCGCTACCGCCAAGGACATCATCCTCAAGCTCGCAGGCATCCTCACCGTTAAGGGTGGCACCAACGCCATTATCGAATACTTCGGCGAAGGCGCACGCAGCCTCTCCGCTACCGGCAAGGCAACGATTGCCAACATGGGTGCCGAAGTGGGCGCTACCTGCTCCACCTTCAGTTACGACGATTCCATGAGCCGCTACCTCCGCGCTACTGGCCGCGCCGACGTTGCCGCCGCCGCCGACAAGATTGCAGAACACCTCAAGGCCGACCCCGAAGTCGAAGCAAATCCGGAAAAGTATTTTGACCGCGTCGTGGAAATTGACCTGAGCACGCTCGTGCCGCACTTCAACGGCCCGTTCAGCCCGGACCGCGCTTTTGCCGTGACCGACATGGCAGAAAGCCTCAAGGCCACCGAAACCAAGCCGGAATCTACGCCGGTCGTAAGCGCAGCCCTCATCGGTTCTTGCACGAACTCCAGCTACGAAGACCTCTTCATGGCCGCGAACATGATCAAGCAGGCCCTCGCCAAGGGTCTTTCCCCGAAGTGCCCGCTCCTCATCAACCCGGGGAGCGAACAGGTGCGCTACACCGCCGAACGCGACGGTCTCATGGACTTGTTCAAGCAGTTCGGCGCTACCGTCATGACGAACGCCTGCGGTCCTTGCATTGGCCGTTGGGACCGTGCCGGAGCCGACAAGAAGGAACTCAACACCATCGTCCACAGCTTCAACCGCAACTTCGCGAAACGCGCCGACGGCAACCCGAATACTCACGCATTCGTCGCCTCCCCGCTCATGGCCGTGATTGCCGCCCTCTCTGGCGACATCCGCTTCAACCCGATGACCGACACCCTCGTGAATAACGAAGGCAAGGCCGTGAAGCTCGATCCGCCAGAACAGTGCGAACTCCCGCCGAAGGGCTTCGAAGTCAAGGACGCCGGCTACCAGGCTCCGCCCTCGCCCCGTTCGCTGCATGGGACGGCAAGGATATCGCTGGCGCCCCGATCCTCATCAAGGCCAAGGGCAAGTGCACCACTGACCACATTTCTATGGCTGGTCCGTGGCTCAACTACCGCGGTCACCTCGAAAACATTTCGAACAACATGCTCATCGGCGCCGTGAACGCTTTCAACGGCGAAACCAACAAGGTTCTCTGCCAGTGCGGTAGCTACAAGGAAGTTCCGGAACTCGCCAAGATCTACAACGGGCTCGGCCCCGACTCTTTCCCGCGGTGGCTCCGCGCGGTCCTCACCGACTTCAACCCGCTGCTCCGGCCGGTCGCGTACATCCACGACATCGAGTGGCACGAGGCAGACGGATCGAGGGAGGCGTTCGACGCCTCCAACAAGCGGTGGAAGAGAAACGGCTACCGCGTGGCGCAGGTCGAGTTCCGCGCGTGGGACCCGAGGCGCTACCTTCTCATGAACCGCGTGAGAAGGTTCGGGAACTATTGCCAAGCGTTCGGATGGAGCGCATGGCGAACCCCGTCGAAGGAAGTCCAGGCATGAGAACCGTCCGTCTCGTCGTTCGCATCTGCTCGGCGCTCGTCCTCGCGCTCGTCGTCGCGTCCCTCGCGCTCGCCGTCTCCGGCTGCGCGGTGCCGTTCGTCGAGCGCCCCTCGGTCGAGGTCGCTCTCGTCCCCGTCGCGTAGAGAAAGCCCGCGTCTGTCATCATCGGCAGACGCGGGCTTTCCATTTCCGGTCGGAGGGGCGGGGCGCAGGGGCGCTCCGCCCCCGATTTTTCTCGAATTCGAAAAACTTTTTTTGCGGGCCGTCCGCGGAATTCGTGGAATCGCCCGATAAACAGCGGGTATTGTGGCAATAATAACTTATTGAAATTTCATCATTTATGACTTGCTATTAGTCGGTGGTAGAGCGAGTATGAGCCCCGTCAACAACCACATGGGCCGACAACCCGCAACCCCCAAGGAGAATAGAATGAACAAGAAATCGACCGCCAGGAACGGCGCGACAACCAATGCCGACAAGAACCAACACGCACCCCGCCCCTCCCGCGGAGCCGACTGGGGGATGATCGCCGACGAATTCGTGAAGAGCCAGATACCGAAGTTGGCCGACAGACGCGAGGCGGTGACGCGCGAGTTCGGCACGAACCTGTGGTTCCAGTGCGTCTACCTCTCGACGCCCCCTCCGACAGGCGCGACAATGGACGATATTGACCTGGAGTTTGTCAGCGAGTACTGCAGAAAGATCGGATATACCCGCGGCGATGCGGCGTATTATCTCCGGCACAACAAGGGGTTTGTTACCGGGACTAGCGCTGAAGAGAAGGTCAATGCGGCAGCCATCCTCCTGTTCGGGAAAGACCCACAGCGCTTCTTCCCCCGCGCTCGAATCCGATTTATCCGCTTCGAAGGAAATACGGCGGAAGTCGGCGACCGCATGAACGTCATCAAGGATGTTTCGTTCACAGGCCGTCTGCTGGATCAGGTTCGGCAGGCAACGGACTTTGTCCGAACACAGATCCGCGAATACACAAAGCTCGGCGAAGGCGCCGTATTCCAGACCATTCCCGAGTACCCCGAATTCTGCTGGACAGAGCTGATCGTGAACTCCGTTGCACACCGCGATTACAGCATCATGGGGACGGACATTCAGATTCATTTGTCTAAAATCTTTTTGTCTTTT
>CACXXH010000103.1 GCA_902771595.1 Fibrobacter succinogenes
AGCTTCCATATCATCACCGGGCATGAGAAGGCGGAATCCAACGGCGAATTGTCCCTCGACTTTGAAACGCTTGCGAAGTGCCCCGGTACGCTCATCTTCTTGATGGGTATCGCCAATATGGATTTTATTGCCCGTCGCCTTATGGAATGCGGCAAGGATCCGAAAACGCCGCTCGCCTTTATCGAGAAGGGAACGACGCCGTACCAGCGCACCGTCATGGCGACGCTCGAGACAGCGGGGGAGACCATTGCCCGCGAAAACGTGACGGCGCCCGCGATTACGATTATGGGCGGTGTCGTGGAACTCGGCAAGACCCTCGCCTGGAAAAAGAACTTGCCGCTTTCGGGCAAGCGCCTGGTCGTGACCCGCGCGGCAAAGCAGTCGAGCGGGATTACCGCAAAACTAACTGCTCTCGGTGCTGAAGTCATCGAAACTCCGATGATTGAAACGCGCGATGTTCCTCCTTATTGTCATGCCGGGCTCAATTCTGACATCGCCGATTGGCAATCCCTCAAAAATTTCGACCTGCTCGCCTTCACGAGCGTGAACGGCGTGGAAAGTTTCTTCAAGCAGCTGTTCGCTGCGGGTTACGATGTGCGCGTGCTTGCCGGCAAGAAGATTGCGAGTGTGGGGAAGATTACCGAAAAGAAGTTGCTGGAATTCGGCATCCGCTGTGACTACGTGCCCGAAGTGCATACGGGTGCTGGCCTTGGCGAGATGCTCCGCGGAATGTCGGTCGATTCCAGTAAGGTTCTTCTCCTTCAGGGCAACCTCGCCGACGATACCCTGCTAAAACTCCTCTCGCAGGCGACCCGCTGGGTGGTTTACGAAACGCTCCCCGTGGCGGAACTCCCCGAATGGAAGCGTGAAGCCGTCGCCAGCGCCGATGCCGTCGTCTTCGCCAGCACCAGCGCTGTCGAGAATTTTTGTGCAGTCACTCAAAATCTTCATTTTGAGGAACCTCTTCAGAGTCATCCTGAGGAACCACTCCTTCGTCATCCTGAGGAGCGTAGCGACGAAGGATCCAGTCCCAAAGAATTATGTCATGCCTCTGAACCAAGCCTTGCCTTTTGCATCGGTCGTATGACGGAATCTGCAGCCCGAAAGCACGGCTTTGATATTGTCACCTCCGACGAGACGACGATGGATTCCCTCGTCAAGAAAATTGTTGACTTCTATACCCGGGAATCTTAATTTTACATTTCATACTCCACATTCCACATTTCCATGAAAGCTATCCTGATTATCGCTCACCACTGCATTCTGCCCGGAGCCTACAAGGGTTTCGAGGAAATCTTGGACAAGTTGCATCATGATCTGCCGGGAACGCGTGTGGCGAGTACAAGCCTTTTGGACTTGGAAAACGATCTGCGCACGCTTTTACGCGAGGATGTGGAGTCGGTGACGCTCTTGCCGTACCTGCTCTTGAACGGCCAGCATTCAAAGAACGATGTGCCGCGCGTGGTGGCGAAGTTGCAAGCGGAATTCCCGCAGATTCCCATCACGCTTTTGCCTTGCCTCGGCGACTGGAAGGAATTCGCCGACATGGTTGTGGCCGGCATCCGTAATGCGCAGGAACCGCGCACTTGTGTCCCGTCGTCATCCCCGAATCCTGAGCTTCGAACTTCGAACCTATTCTCCATCGAAGTGAATCTCGAGGGCAAGAACGTTCTCGTGGTGGGCGGAGGCCGCATTGCGCTGCGCAAGGTAAAGACGCTTATCCCGACTGGTGCTCGTATTACTGTAGTAGCCCCGCAGCTCGATCCTGAATTCGATGCGCTTTGTCGTCATTCTGAACGAAGTGAAGAATCCAGTCAATTCTCGAATTCAGCATCTGCAGAGCAGTCTTTATCGATTACTCTAAAGCAGCGTCCTTACGAACCGCTCGACCTCCGCGGCATCTTCATGGTCTTTATCTGCACGGATCAGCCTGCCGTCAATGCGCTAGTTTCTAACGATGCCCGCGCCCGCCGCATTCTGGTCAATAACGCCTGTGATTACCTCGACGGCGATTTCATCGTGCCCGCCCGCATGGATTTCGGCGAAAACATCGCCGTGACAGTCTCCACGCAGGGTCGTGCACCCTCGCTTGCCAAGAAACTCAAGCGGCACATCCAAGAAACCTGGCGCGAAGACCTAGAAAAAATCGAACGCGAATTTAAATAGGGTATAACGGCGCGGTTGTCGTGGGAATGCTAACCGCTTTTCGTGAGACAAAATTTAAATGAATTACAAAACCGATTGAACGGTTATTGAGGTTTCCTTGAATCGGCTATAAATTTACGAATTTTACTGGTTCCGTTCAAGTGATTAAACATTCCTTCGTAACTATTGATTCTTGACTCCTGTTTAGCCTGGTCGTTGTCTGGATTGACAACGGCCTTTTTGCAGTTTTTGAGCACCCTAATGCCAGGATATACCCTATAGGGCAATATATGGACGCCAAGGAAGTCAAAACCGAAGGCGGCTGGCTGTAGTTGTATTTTATGCGGGTGAAGGGTCAAAAGAAGCTCTTTTTTCAAGAATTTTCGAATACGGTCAATGGCATCGACCAGCCGTTCTTTGTCATCTGAGACCAGGACCATATCGTCAACGTAGCGGCCATAATAGCGTATTTTCAGCTCTCTTTTGACGAAATGGTCCAGTTTATTCATGTAGATATTGCCGAACAGCTGCGAAGTAAGATTGCCTATAGGTAGACCTCTTTCGTCGCCTGCATATTTCATCGATTTGTCGTGTGGAAGGTCGTCCCAGGCTTCGGGTGGGCTACGGAATATGGCCGTATCTAACGGCTTCGCATAGACAATTTTCTTGATAAGATACTTGCATAGGTCAATGTCTGGGACTCCGCTCCATTTGGCTCTTTCAAGCCCATCCATAATAAACCCATAAAGCAGGTCTTTATTGATATTCATAAAGAAGCCTTTGACATCGAGCTTGAGAACCCAGCAATCCCTGTGGAAGTCGTTGCTAGCAGCTCTCAAGAAGCCTCTGGCCCTATTTATGCCAAAAAGGGTTCCTTTGCCCTTGCGGCAACTGTATGAGTCAAAAATGAACTGCCTTTCAAAGATAGGGAATAGCCAGGAGAAGAGCAAATGATGCACTACACGGTCGCGGAAATCAGCCGCAACGACCTCTCTTTTTACGGGTAATTCGTTAATAAAGCATACAGACGGGGATAATTCGTAAGTTCTTGAATAGAGCTCCTGGGCAAGCCTTAAAAGGTTGGATTCTAGGTCTAGTTCGAATTTCAGCTGGCTTCTGGTATTCCGCTTGTTTTTACGGGCTAAACGATAGGATTTATACAGTAAACGATAAAGAGAGGGCACCGATAGGGTGCCCTCCGAGGAGTCCTTGACGAGACGAACAGAGTAGGCGTTTGTCTTGTTGTTGTTGTTCGAATTCATCGAAGCGCCCGTATTGAAGTTACGGTTGTAGGCGTTGGAAGACGAGTTCTCATTGGCCGTCCAGAAGTTCGCGTTGCTGCCTAAATTGTTGAAGGAGCCCGAGTTCCGGTTACCAGCGGGAAAAGCCGCAAAGCCCATACGACTAAGTATTCATTTAATAAGGCTTAAAAGAGGCTTTCATTGGATCTTGTAAGCGGTGTAAACCCGTCACCAGGAAGACCCGGTGATGAGGGCAGAATACTGGATTCCTCTTTGCTCGCTCCATGTATCCGTGAACACATGGATTCTGGCATTATAGTTTTCAAAATTTCCTCGATTTTAGTGTTTACAAACATACATTGGTCGATACTTACTTGCTTAAGCTCGTTCAAAAGGCGAAAATCAAACCGTATCCGATACAGAGAATCTATCACGCTGGTCGAATCAAGGGCTGTTCTATGGTTAATATAAAGAAAAATGTGCTCTCCCACGTTCACCAATTCTTTGACAATCCGTTCACCGATAGTGAATTTATAGGATCTATTGATTTTAGGGACAAGTTTTGAAGAATAAATTATAAAGTCAAAAACCAGTCTATAAAGCAAGAATTCGGCTGTTTTTACAGGATGCCCTTTATTACGATATGAGAATCGTCCAATACTTCATAAGAAAAGGCCTTCTGCTTCGCCGTCATCTGGACATCTTTGAGCACGGTCTTTGGGAAACCGAGCCACACCAGGTCCTGAGCGACCTTTTGGACGAATCTGTGATGAACCTGGTATTTTCTAAAGATTTTTGAAAAAAGGAACGCAGAACGTTCCCAAGCCTGCCAGAACAGTCTGTCACGAAACAGATGGAGTTCGTTTCCGGCGTTGTTTTCAAACTTTATGATGTCTTCTGTATTCATAAAAAATTTTCGCAAGGCTGCTTCGCAGCCTTGCGTCTGGATGCTTAGCCGGGGTGCAAATTTAATTAAATTCAGGACCGTGCGCCTTGCGGCGCTCCGGTCCCGTTCGCTCTTGGCCCAAAAGGGCCTAGGCTCACTTAGGAATCCTTGACGAGACGAACAGAGTAGGCGTTTGTCTTGCTGAAGTTGCCCGAATTCATCGAAGCGCCCGTATAGAAGTAACGGTTGTAGGCGCTGGAAGACGAGTACTCATTGGCCGACCAGAAGTACGCGTTGCTGCCTAAATTGCCGAAGGAGCCCGAGCTCCGGTAACCAGCGGGAAAAGCCGCAAAGCCGTAGGATCCGTCACCGTTGCCCGAAGACCACCCTGTGGTAGACTTTAGCTTCGTGCCAGCAGTGCTAGAACCACCTACAGCCGTAGCCAAGGCATCCCATTCCGATGTCGTTGGAACATGCCAACCCGGTATAATAGTCGCGGCATTATCAATGAGATGCTTGACAGCATACCAGTTGTACAACAATCCATATTTATTTCCATGTTCGCCATAGGTTTCGGCACTATTGTTGTAGTACCACGCGGCAGGCGTACTCGGTGAACCCGTCGTTCCGATAGTTATACCGTCGGTCCTTAGATCTAGGTTCTCGGCCATCCACGTTTTACCACCGATGTTTACGGTGGGATATGTTCTACCACCAATAGAATCAGTGCCCGGCGTCAAAAATGTCACCTGTCCCAATCCAGCCGATGAAAAATCAGCACCGCTTACAACAACCGCGTAGTTGTCAAGAAATGTGCCGCCATCATGCGGAAAATAGTCATTAAGGCGAAGCCCGATATATCCATTGTCATCAACAATGAAATTACCTCGAACAGAATCAATTCTTTTTACACTTAAAGTGCCGCCGCTGCCACCGCCGCCGGTTATGGATGCGATGAGCTGGGCCATGTCGTCGAGCTTCGCCGAAGACGGCACGGTGACGCCCTTGTCGGTGATGGCCTGGATGATATCGGCTTTTGCGCCGTTCAGGCGCGTAATTTCGCTTGCAACGCTCATTTAAAGCCTCCTTAAATTGCCGCCAAGAGGGTTTCGATATTGCCAAGGGCGGCATTTACATCGTCCTTGCTGGCCATGATACGACCGATTTTGGCGACTTCCCACTTGGTGGAGTCCCACGGACCGGCGGGGGTATCATTGGAGCCGATATCAACCTTGGCGCGGTAAAGCACACCGGAATGATACCTCAAGGCACCTTCGACATAGTACCCATTTTCGCTATACTCATCTTCGATGTCAGCCGTTCCGGCGATTTCAGCCGAGTCGAGACGCTTGGAACTGCCCGAAATGCTGAAAACGCCTTCGTAGTGGTTTTCGCGGGCGGCGGCAAGAGTCACCGGGGGAAGTTGCCCGGTCTTTTCGCCTTCGAATGCTTCGTTACTGTTAGCCATAGTCACCTCTTATGCAAGTAAAGTCGTGTCAAGGTTCGCTTTGTAGAGCAGCGCTCTGAAGGACGCCGTGATGCTCATTGCCCCTTGATTGGTTTTAAGTTTCAGATCGACGCTGCGCTGTGCGGGAGTACTCAAGGGCGGAATCACAAGGTAGCCGCTGAACTTGTCGGCCCTGGCATCATATTCTTGCGTCATATCCGGCAAGAAATAGCCTGAGGCGTTGCATTTCACAACGGACATTTCACAAGTCTCTTCGCGGTCGTCGGCGTCTATCGCCTGGAAGGTATAGTCCGCGACAACGCCACTGGTGCCCGATGTCACTGGATATGTGGACGTGCCGGTTCCCTTGACCATCACGATTGCGCTGTAGCCCTTGGGGACCGTAAGCGTGGCAAATTTTACGAAGCTTGAAGAATCGCCTCCAGGAGTAAAGCTCTTCCAGCCCGTATCGGTCATGGCGACCGGGTTGGTTTCGAGCTCGTAATACTTCCAGATAAGTGCCCCGCCATACGGGAACTCCGTCAAGAGGACACTCGAACCGCCCTTGATAGAGATTTCCTTGCGGCTGTTGGGTGTCTGGGGCAAAGATACCGTCACGGGATAGTCCGTTCCACGGGTTACCAGGAGAATCGTCCCGGCACCGCCATCGCCGATGCCGTTGATAGTAATCGTGACCGGCTGCGAAGAAGTCGGTGAACCGTAGTGTTCGACAATGGCGAACCCGCTCGAAGCCGAAGACAGGTCTACGGCACCATTTTCTGTTACGAACGCCTGCACTTTTTTGCCGTAATTTGGCGGCAATGGCAAGTGCCCGGCCTCTTCTTCATCATTCGTGAACGACGGATTCTGCAAGGCATTCATCAGTTCCGGGGGAATGATAGTGCCCGTTTTAAAATTTATCTTATTCATTTTCGTCCTCCAGGATAAGGAATTTGTCGCTTTCGAGCTTCAGGAGCTTGCCATCCTCAAGTTCAAGGAATTTTTCTTTAGAGAGCTGCCAGCGGATCTGCGTGAACGGGATTTTCTCAGCTTCGAGCAGGTCCACGATACGGTAAATGCCGTGCTGCGGGTGGTCGCTCGTCACGGTCCAGGTGTACTGTTCGTCCGGGTCATATACAGGAAATCCAATTCGGGAAACGCCTACCCTGAACATCCTCGGCGGCTTCACGATGTCGATTTCAAAGCCCATCGACGCGGCAAGCGCCTTGTAGTGGCGTTCGGCAATGCCCGAATCACGGTTGATGGCTTCCAGGAGCGCCGCCCTGCGGGCTTCAATGGTGCCGGAATGGCCTAATTCATAGAGGTCTTCCCACTTTTCGAGCGTCGCGGTGGCCGAACTGGGGAAGATTTCGCGGTAAACGCCGTCTGCGCTTTCCAGGGCGCGGTCAAGCTCCTTGCACACCACATACTCTTCCAGGTCCATCTGGAGCGGGTGCAGCCGCGAGAGCGCCCTGTAATGCCTACTGTCGAAGAAATTTTCACTCATTACTGCACCACCAGTTCACCAAGGACAAATCGGTCTGTTTCATTTTCGGGATAGATTGCCGAAGTCTGTTCCTGGTACGCCCCGCCGTTTTTCGAGACCTCGACAACGGCATTGGACCCGCCGTGTTTGAGCACGAACACGACTATCTGGGCGGGGATAAACAGGTCGCCTGCGCTGAGGTCGGCAAAATACTTGGTCACGTCTTCCCGGAAGCCGTCTTCGTCCATCTTGGACAAGTCGCTTACCGTGACACGCAGGGAAAGGGTCGTTTCTACAGGGACATTGACCCATATTTCACGCGGTGCGACGGGGCCTTCGTCTTCGCACTTGACGCGGACGGCTTCGCAGCATCGCATCGATAGCGTGCTCGGGCCGACGAGCATGAGAACCGTGCCCACGCCGTAGTGGTTCTTGAGGCAGCGGGATGTGGACGGGGCCTCGTCGGATTCAGCCGGTTCGTAGATCTCGATGCCGAAGCACTTGACAGCGTTCAGGGATGCAGTCTGCCAGCTTTCGAGCGCCTCGATTTCGTCGAGTTCTACCTTGACATAGCGGGTAGAAACGGATTCGAAGGTGGCCATGGCCCACCAGTAGGCGGCATCGACCTTGCCCTGCTTTGTCCAGGTTGAGCCATCATCGGACGTATAGACATTGAAAGAAGCCGGTCGGTTGGTAATGAAGCCCAGACCGATGCCGAAAATTTCCGTGGAACCGCCCAAGTCAATCACGACATACTTTTCGGTGTCGCTGGAACCGCAGGTAAAGGCGATGTTCTCGCGGTCGTGCGGCTTGACGGCGTTTGCAGCGCTCAGGTCGGGCATATTGCCGGAAATCATCGAGGATTCGAGTTCGACGGCCTTGCCGGTAGAAGACGCTTCGAGCGCCCAGCGTTCGTAGTCGCTGGGCTTGCCGCCACTCTTCGGGTTGCGGAGATACGACAGGATAAGCGTCAAGAGCTCGCTTGCGGTCAGGTTGCTGTAGTCGAGCCCTCGGTCGTTCGCCCACTGTTCCAGGCTTGCCTGGTTCATCGTGGTCGGGAAAATCTGGTCAAGGGTCCAGTCCATCTGCTTGTAGAGGCCCCAAATGGCGGACGCTGCGGTCGCTAAGCGGATATAGGTTTCCGTGCCCTGGCTGATATTTATCAGCGGGTCAATGTTCTTTGCGTCGGTCACCATGCGCTGAAAGATCTGGTCAACTGTTACGGCCATTGTTTAACCTCCACGAAACGGGTAAATTCAATCACGTCGCCATTGTAGGCGACACATTCCACATGCACCTGGAGCTTGTCGCTATCGACATAGGTAGCCGTCGATACGACGCTTTTAAGGTGCTTGTAGTCAATCATCCACTGCAACGCCTCGGCGGCGTATGTCTCGGCCCTGCTCCTGGTCTTTTCGGACGCCACTTCCCGGGCAAGTTCCTTGAAGCGGTGTCCAAATTCGGGCTTCTTGTAAAAGGAACCCTTGGCGACGGTAAGCGAAAGCTGGACTTCTTCTTTAATCTGGTCAGTAGTCATTGTAATGTCTCCGGGAAAGGTGACGGGCTCGGCGGTGTCGTGGGCATGGTCTCGGTGACGGTGCAGACGGCGGTCTTCAAGACGGTTTCAATGTCTCCGAAAAGCTTCTTGTATGGCTTTTGAACTTCATTCGTGGTGACGCAGGCCATTATGGCAGCCAGAACGCCCGCCTGGGCAGCCGCGAAGGTCGGAACGACGGACACGACAGCCACGCCACCGTGTGACGGGATTCCTGGCTTAGGAAGGCCCTGCCAGTAGGCGCAGAGCTTCGCCGCCATGTTGGCAGGCGTCCCGCTGGACGGGTCGAGCACCGAGAATGCGCTTTCCAGGAGAGACTTGTCGCCACCCGCCGAAAGGTCCGCACCGAGAATGATGCCGCCCTTGGCGTAGTCATCATAGGCCTTGGCGAGCTGCGGGGCCACGCTTGTCTTGCCGTCGGCAGACTTGACAATCCGGGAAAATTCGGAATCGAGAGTGTCCAGGTCAAGCATTTACGCCCCCGTGTCCTGTTTGTCCGTCGGTGCCGTAGGAGCTCCGAGGTTGCCGATGTGGGTGTGCTGGTTGTAGTTGTCGCGCAGCTTGGAGAGCTTGCCCACCTTGTCGCTCACCTCGCCGTTCACGCGCAGGTCGCCATCGACATCGATGCCGCCATCGGCCTTGATGGCGATGGTGCCGTTATCCTTGAGGATGATGTAGTGGGCCTTGTCGCTGTAAAGCGCCGTTTCGCCCTCCTTTACGGCGGGGCGGTCCTTGCCGTCACTTGCGACGCCGACAATCACGTTACCAAATTCCAGGAAGAGAATGCGCGAACCGCTTGGCGGGATGGAAATAAAGCCGAATTGCTGCATCAGCTGGCGGCCTTCGACATCGCGACCGTTCGCCTTGGCGTCTACGCCGCGAAGCTTGCCCGCGATATCCTTGCAGCTCGAAACAATACTTGTGAAAAATTTCATCATAATGCACCCCCCGGCTGGAGTTCCAGGCGCGTGCGCTTTCCGTTCTGCCTGTCAAGAGAGAACGTCACCGACTTGATGAGGTAGCTGTCTTTAGCACCGTTAAATTCGTCATCGACATCGACAAAGCGGTTAATTTCCCAGTTGTTGCCGTTCTGGGAGTGCCCATTTACCGTGTATTCAAGGTGGATTGAGCTCGCCTTTTCTACAGCCATCTGAAGTTCAGCGGTCTTCTTTGCAGGGCCCTCGTTTTCGTTCCAGTTCACGACAAGAGGCTTTGCAAACGGCATTTGGTCGTTCTTGACGGTCGCCATCACATACTTGATGTCGTTGTCGTCCTGACTTTCGCCCATCACGCGGACTTCGCTATGGACGCCTTCGATAGTCTTTGTCACGGAACCCTCGATGTAGTCCATTTCGGATCCGTCGCCCTTGGCATGGATAGAAAACAGCGGTTTGCCTCGAACAAGCGGTTTGTCGAAGCAGAACTTGCCGTCTGGAGTAGCCCAGAACAGGTAGCCTAGCGAGTTTGCCGCCCTCTTGATGACCTCGAAGACAGTATCGCCAGGGGAAAGCTCCACGAACTTCCGGTTTGCTTTCGCGTTTTTAGACTTGGAATAATACTCGAAATCCTTCTTCCCGATGAACGGAAGCCCGCGCACAAGCTTCTCGGCAAGCGCACTGAGCTTCGTGGGGAGCGTCGAGAACTTGGTCACGCAGGAATCGACAAGAATGGAAGCCACGGAGCGGCCTTCAAAAGAAAGCCTCGGGCCGCTTCTCGACAGTTCGCGCTTTACCGTATCGACAATTCCATTCATCACGACCTTGCGGTTTACGTATATCTCGCAGGTGTCTCCCGCAGATATATCGTACTTCGAAAAGCACCCGAACTGGAAAGAACCCTCGGGAGTGAACAGGTCCTGCGTGATGTTGTAGCTCACGAACTTGTCCATCCTGGAGCCTTTTACGGCGACGATGACTTCATCCTTGTCATTTGGCATAGACCATAACCTCGCCGTTCATGAAAGTGGGATTCTTGGCATCGTTCAAGGCACAAAGACGCTCTGCCGCCTTGTAGTTAAGACCGTTGTCCAGGCAAACCTTGTGAAGAGGCGTTTCATGATGGAGCAAGACCTTCTTCGTGGTCATGTATTCCATCTTGATGCGAAGGATTGCGTTCGACAGGGCGGCAGCCTGCTTCTTGAGACGGTCCGGGCAGATGGCGACCGGGAGCACCGAATTGATGAACTCGCGCACCGTGGCCACACTATCTTCCATGTCGGCGGGAGTGACGATATATACAGGCTTAGTTTCGGCAATTTCGTGGCCTTCCGCATTGTCGGAAACGACGCTTTCGGCGGCGATGGATTCGGCCATTCGCTTTTCGTCGTCGCTGATGTGGTTTGCAGCTTCGTTCGCAAGGGTGGCAGCCGCAAGGGTCGCGTATGCCGCATAAACGGGCGAACCGGCAAGGGTCGCGAGCATGTCGGACATGTTCGTCGAAAGCACGACCATAGAGCTCTTGGACTTGGTGACACGTCTCGCAAGCCCGGTAAACGAGTCGCAGCATCCCTGCAAGCTCTCGGTCAGCTTGCCCGAAAGGGTGCCCATGTAGTCAATCGTGGTGTTAATTGCGTCGATAGGGGCCTTGACCGTATCAATCACGCCCTGGATTTTAGCCATCGCGGAGCTCACGCCGTCGGCAAAAGCGCGGGCGGTATCGCCAAGAGACCCCCAGACATCGACCAGCGACCAGTCGGACCCCTCTAAATCGGGGACTCCCGCCTTCTGCATTTCGTAGGCAATGGACGTCTGCACTTCGGCATTCGCTTCCTTTGCCTCTTCGTAGGTCACATATTTGGGGTCCGCTACTTCCTGGGTCTCTTCCTGGATATCCGCAATTTCAAAGTCGAACTGGAACTCCGCATAGTTCCTGCGCTTGTCGGATGCAATGGAAACGTTTTTAGGATAGCCGTAAAGGATTGTATCGTGGTCGGGATGATACAGTTCTATAGGTTCCGGGAAATACGACAGGAACCATTTGCGCAGTTCCCTGTAGTTGTTCTTGTAGTCTTCGTTCGTGATTACGCAAGAAAACCTGAAGACTTCGGGGTCCACGCCCATGTCTTCGATATCGGCCCCGTTCTTGTAGGGGTAGGTCGTTTCGGCCATGGCGTGGTTGATTTCGTCGCTGATGTTCGTCAGCTGCAAGTCCCACGGCCCAAGCGTGCATTCTCTAGGTTCGTTCACGTCAGCCATCTATCTACCCATCCCCGGTGTATTCTGCACCTTGACCTTCGCAGGCTTGCCGCCGTCGCTCTGCGCCGTATAGCGGTTGTTAGCCTGGTCCATGTTGATGACAATGTTCGGAGCAACTGTAAGTTGCTGCATGTATTCCTGGGCGGAAATGCCGTTTTCCGATTTTTCAGGAAATGAAATCCTCCCGCATGGGGGTGAAGATGTCCAGCAG
>CACXXH010000104.1 GCA_902771595.1 Fibrobacter succinogenes
ACACGCCGCAGAGAGCGTGTATGCGCAAAAAAGGCAAATCAATGATTTTACATACATATTTATTAATCCACAGGAATCCCTTGTTAAAAGAGATTCCTGCACTTAATCTATAAAATATTTGGGTGAAAATTATTTCACGCTGACAGCTTTCTGCATGGTGCGAGATCCATCGCTGATCTGCAGGATGTAGATGCCGCGCGGCAGCCCTCTCATGCTGACGACGTTTCCGGCGCTTTCGCGCAGCAGTTTGCCTGTCGAACTGAAGAGCCGCATGCGAGTCTTGGGCGTAACCTCTAGGCGGGGGTCTGCCTGCTTGCGGATGCCGATGGTCGAATCGGCCTTGACGAGGGTGAGTTCCACCTGGTCGAGGTTCGGGCCGTCGTTCCCGCCGACAGTGGCAAATAGAATGTAGCTTGCGCCCTGCGGTAGCTTGATGTCGGCATCCATTGTCACGTAGGTGGTCCAGTTTTCGGTCGCCGCGAATTCGATTTCCTGCGCATCGCCTTCTTCCACATTGACGGAGAGGCTGCGCGGGTTCTTGCTCCCGTTTGCGTACGTCATGGTAAGCTTGTATTCGCCCGCCACGTCGGCATAGACGGGGACCTTGACAGTCGACGTTCCGGTACCGAAGTTGATGTAACCCGTGCCGGCAAAGCCCGCGTTGGTGCTCTCGTTGACGGCGTTCTCGATGATTCCGGTTTCGGCCTGGAATACCGTGGTGCCCTTCGCTTCGAAACTCGGGGTCAGTCCGATATCGCATTCCGCTATAATTTCGAGCGTGGCACTACTCCCATCGAGGCCCAAACCTGCGATGTTTTTTCCGCTTCCGGCGTCAAAAGTCCAGCCCGCGAATTCCCAGCCCGCAAACGGCTGCGCGGTGAAGGTCGCCTTCTTGCCTTCCATGACCTTGTCGCCAACGATGTTAGAAATGACGGTTCCACCGATGGCTTCGCCGATGGTCACTTTGTAATAAGTCGCGTTCGCTTCGAGAGTCGTGACTTCGTTGGAACTGGCCCCGAGGCCGCCCATGCTGTTTGCCGCACGTACGGTAATCTTGGAACCGGTCGCGATGCCATCGAGCGGGAAGGAGGGCGTAATCACGTTCGCCTTGTACTTGCCGTTCATGAACACCACCCAGGCGCGGGCGTTGTCGTCGTTCGCCCAGACGATTTCGGCACCCTGCTGTTCGATTTTCGGGGCGGAAACCTGCGCCGTCAACTTGGTCGGATCCCAGTTGTCACTGCCCTTGAGGACATTTGTGAGCGTGTACTTTGCGGCGTCGCTTGCGTTCCAGACTGTCTTGAGAGTGGTTGAGTTGTCGAATGTGGTGCGACGACGGCTTACGTCAACTGCGTTTCCGTTTCCGTCCTTGCTGTTGTATTCAGCGAAGACAACAGGAGATGAGTTTATGCTTTTTTCATACCAGCCATCCGAATGAGGCTGTGCCACCATTTTTGTATTCAGGAAGACAGTCTTTGCATTGTTCCAAGAACGTCCTAGATAGAATGTACCGTTGAAGCTGTTTTCGCTTACCGTGATGATGGCGTTGTTGAATACGTAGCCCCAATCTGGGCTGTTTTGGGCTGCTGTAATATAGCCGCCTTTGCGTGTCATCACGAGCTTGGTGCCTTCGAAGAACACGTCGCCGCCACCGCAAATGAAATCCACCGTGCCGTCGATTTCGCCGCCTTCCCAGTAGGTGCGGCCTTTCTTGGTGTAGTACGTGTCCTGCCCGCTCAAAAGCCTCACGTTCTTGTAGATGTACTTATCGCCTTCGTTCTGTTGCAACGCGACCTGCCTGCAGGCGCTCTTGCCGCAGGTGGTACTCCTGTTCTGCAGGGTGATGTCCTGCATGTACATCTCGTTGTTTTTCGGGAAATAGATTGTCGCCGTATGCCCGATGCTCTCGGTATCGGTCTTGTTCCAGATAATCGTCTTTTCGAGGCTCTGCCCGATGATGGAGAGGTAGGAGGCGCTCACGGTAGATTTCCCGTGGGAGTCCGCCGTGAGTTTCGTGAGCTCGTATTCGCCATCGGGTACGAATATGACGAAGCGGTTCTGTGCGGATGCGCCCGAGCTGCTGGCCGCCGCGAGAGCCGCCTTGAAGTCGCCGTCGACGCCGACCACGAAATTGATTTTCTTCTTTTCGACTGCGGATGCGCTTACGGCCAATCCCAAAGCCGCGCAGAGAAATATTTTGGACACGTGTTTCATAATCTTACTTGGCTCCTTCGCTCTGCTCAGAGTGACCTCTGGATGTTCCGTTTACGCGGAACACCCTGGCGTTCCGATTCAAGTACACGCCCGCGCTGTTGTCGCGGCTTCCGAAATCTACATAGTAGCGGTCTGCCGGTACGCTGGCCGGGGCGCGCCGCAGGTTGTGTATGCCGATGGGATTCAAGTCCACCTTGCCTGCGTGCAGGGCGGTATCCATCCAGCCGATGTAATCGATGTTCGCCATGCCGTCTTTCGAGAGGCTTTCGAACTTGAGTTCGCTATGGCCCGCGGGCAGTTCCAGTTCCACCATCTGCGTTTTCCAGGTGGTCCAGCCGCCGGTAGATTCCATGCTGCCGTTTTCGAT
Organism: Fibrobacter succinogenes; assembly: GCA_902771595.1. Taxonomy (GTDB): domain Bacteria; phylum Fibrobacterota; class Fibrobacteria; order Fibrobacterales; family Fibrobacteraceae; genus Fibrobacter; species Fibrobacter succinogenes_C. The sequence goes on from CACXXH010000104.1 coordinate 2,582, forward strand.
GAGCGTCTTGTCGCCTACGGAGACGGTGTACCCGCGTGCGGAATTTCCGCCGTTCGCGAAACTGATGTACAGCGTGTACTTGCCTTCTTTTTCGGCGGTAATGTCGTAGGTGACGTAACTTCCCGCTTCGTTGGCCACGTTCGCGTAGCCTTCGCCCGTGAACCCGGTATTGGTCGCTTCCTTCACGCCGTTGATGTCGGTGAAGTTTGCACCATCGATAAACGATTTGCAGGTATCGCTCCCGCACATCGCTGCCGGCGAGGGAGGCTCCACGTAGGTGCCCTGCATTTTCTCGAGTGCGGTCAGGTAGGCTTTTTCTGTGGAGAGCAATGCGGTGCCGTAGTCGCCCGCCCACTGGTAGCCCGTGCGGCGCTCCGCGCTGATTTTGGTGAAGTCCTGCGTCTTTGTGCTCGCACCGTCGCGGTCGCAGAAGAAGTATTCGTCGCTGTTCACTTCGTAGAAACGGTACCACAGCACGTTGCCTTCGCGCTGTTCGAACGTGCCCTCCTTCTTGTTGAAGTAGAGCCCCGTCACTTTCGTGCGCTTGTACCAGGCGATGGCGCCCTTGATGGATTTCTGGATGGCCTCGGTCTGTTCGGGCCAGTTCATCAGGAACCACACCACGCCGGCGGATTCGCTGCCCGACTTGGATTCGAGTTCGTAGGCGCGTGCGGGGCGCGGCTGGTAATTTGCGGTGTCGTGCTGGGCGCACCACACCGTCGGCTGCCCGTTGTTCACGATTTGCGCCTTGAGCAGGTAGTCAATTGCCTTCTCGAGCGCGGTGCTCATCTTGGCGCGGGTCGCGTCGTCGATGATGTCGCTATCGAAGGGAGAAGTCTTGTTCGCGATATCCATCATGGTCACCATGGCGCGGACCATCGCATTGTCGTTGAGGGTAATGTGGTCGCTGTAGTCGTTGCGCTTGGGCCAAACCTGCGGGAGACCGCCCGTGGAACGCTGCATGGCCAAAAGGAAATTGACCGCCTTGTTGAAGCTCGTCTTGAAAGTGGATTTGTAGTTGGAATTCGTAGTCTCTTTATAGCGCACCGCCAGCAGGCGCATTTCCTGTATGGTCGCGTCGTTGTCGATAGTGCCGACGTCGCCTCCGGTCGCGGAGCGCCATCCGGATTTTTCACCGCCCGAATACGGGTTCTTGTAGCTCTCGGCCATGGCCTTGTAGAAACCGCCGTTGTCGATTTGCCAGGTGGTCATGTTGTAGGCGTACTTGTCGATGTCCATGCCGCTTGCGGCATCGGTCAGTTCCGAATAGCCTCGGTAGCTGTTGATTTTCGAGACAGCCGTAGCGGGCGGCTCGTAGTCCGCCGCCAATGCGATAGAACTCCCGGAAAATAGGACCAGTGTTGTGAATACTCCAAACCGACGATTACCCATGCCATCCTCTTCGTCAAGACAACGATTCCATACTTCGTTAATCTAACTTAATACATGTCGAAAAAGCCGCCGAAAGGCGTTTTTTTCATTTACATGTTGTCCAAAGAACAACGCGAAAAACCGTTGAAAAACGTTTTTTTGAGAATCAACGTCTAATGAGGGGACCTTGAAGGTCGTACTTGGGAACTAGTAACAAGGAACTTGGAACTATTCTACGGTCACGCTCTTCGCGAGGTTGCGCGGCTGGTCCACGTCGTTTCCACGCAGGACGGCGATGTGGTAGGCGAGCAGCTGCAAGGGCACGCAGGTCACAATCGGCATGAGCATCGGGATGGTCTTCGGGACCTTGATGAGGTGGTCGGCGAATTCATCGAGCGGCTGGCAGTCTTCGGTAGTGACCGCGATGACGCGGCCGCCGCGTGCCTTGATTTCACGCACGTTGCTGATGACCTTGTCGAACAGCGCATCTTTCGGGGCGATGACCACCACGGGCATGTTCTCGTCGATAAGGGCGATGGGCCCGTGCTTCATTTCGGCAGCGGGGTAGCCTTCGGCGTGGATGTAGCTGATTTCCTTGAGTTTCAGGGCGCCTTCCATGGCGACGGGGTAGTTGTAGTGGCGGCCCAGGTACAGGAAGTTGTTCGCCTTCACGTACTGGTGCGCGATGCCCGCGATCTGGTCCGAAAGTTTGAGGGTCTGCTCCACCAGTTTGGGGAGTTCCTGCATCGCCTTCACGATGTCCGCGCCGCTTTCGAAACTGAGCCTGCGCTGGCGACCGAGCAAGAGGGCTATCATGGCGAGTACGGTCACCTGGCTTGTGAAAGCCTTGGTGCTCGCGACACCGATTTCGGGGCCCGCGTGCAGGTACACGCCGCCGTCGCTCGTGCGGGCGATGGTGGAACCTACTCCGTTACAGATGGCGAGCGCGGTGGCGCCCTTCTGCTGGGCTTCCTTGAGGGCGGCGAGCGTGTCGGCCGTCTCGCCGGACTGGCTGATGGCGAGGACCAGCGTCCCCGGCTTGATGATGGGGTTCCTGTAACGGAACTCCGAAGCGTATTCGACTTCCACGGGAACGCCCGCGAGGTCTTCTATCATGTATTCGCCGACCATGCCCGCGTAGTAGCTCGTGCCGCATGCGGTGATGATGATGCGGTTGATGTTCCTCAGTTCCCTGATGTTCGTGTCGAGGCCCGCGAGTTTCGCGTTGCCTTCGGCGCTCAGCAGGCGGCCGCGCATGGTATTGCGGAGCACTTCGGGCTGTTCGAAGATTTCCTTGAGCATGAAGTGCGGGAACCCGCCCTTCGCGACGGCGTCCGCGTCGAATTCCACGTCCTTGACTTCGCGCTGCACTTCGTGGCTGTTCATGTTCACGATGGAGTAGTCGCAGCCTTTGATCTGTACCACGTCGTTGTCGTCGAGGTAGACGACCTTTTGGGTGTGGTTGATGATGGCGGAGACGTCACTTGCGAGGAAGAATTCCGAGCCGTTCCCGATGCCGAGGATGAGCGGGGAGCCGCGGCGCGCCCCAATAAGCGTATTGGGCTCGTCCTTGCAGATGACTGCAAGGCCGAAAGTGCCCTCGACAAGGGCGAGGGCCTTCAGCACCGCGGCCTTCAGGTCGCCCTTGTAGTAGCGGGCGATGAGGTGCGCGACCACTTCGGTATCGGTTTCGGACTTGAACTGGATGCCTTCGGAAACGAGCTTCGCCTTGAGGCTCGCGTAGTTTTCGATGATGCCGTTGTGGACAATCGAGATGCGTCCGTCGAAGCTGGTGTGCGGGTGCGCGTTCGCGACGGTGGGCGCGCCGTGGGTCGCCCAGCGGGTATGCGCGATGCCGGTTTTTCCGTGGATGGTCTGCGCCTTCAGGCAGTCTTCGAGCGCGCTGATTTTTCCGGATGCGCGGACGACGCTTATTTTGTTGTTGTCGATTACCGCGACACCCGAACTGTCGTAGCCTCTGTATTCAAGTTTCTTGAGGCCTCCGACCAGGATGGGCAACGCTTCATTTTGACCAATGTAACCGACAATACCGCACATAGGATTTTCCTTTAGAATAAAGTACAAAAACGTTTCCGGCAGCCAAATCTGCGGAAAACGCTATTTTTTGCATAATATATCAAAAGAAAGCGTAAAAAATATTTAAGATGTGAGCAAAATCACGTTTGATTTGCTATTTTACATGAGTCTTTAAAACTCAAAAAGAGGGATAATATGAAAACAAAACTGATTGTTGCTGCCGGTGCGCTCGCTATGTTGATGACCGGTTGTGACCAGCTGTGCCCCGGTGCAGCTCCGGCTAAGAAGGCTCTTGTCACGGAGAAGGACTCGAACAGCTACGCATTTGGTTCCCATTTTGCAAACCAGGTGTACCAGCAGCTGATCGCCCGCGATTCTCTTGATCTGGATGTCGAAGTGTTTATTCAGGCATTCAGGGATCGCTTCAGCCAGGATTCCAGCAGACTGCTTTTGAACGATTCTATGGTGTTTGCTACTCTGATGAACATCCAGCAGAAGAAGCAGGAAGAAATGCGCATGAAGGACAGCATTGCGAACGAAACCCGCAAGGCCGAAAATGCCGCTTTCTTTGAAAAGAACAAGACTGTCGAAGGCGTCGTGACCACCGCGTCCGGCCTCCAGTACAAGATCCTTACCGAAGGCACCGGTGCCACTCCGGGTGATTCCGATGTCGTGAAGGTCCATTACACCGGCACGCTCCTCGACGGCACCAAGTTCGACAGCTCTGTCGACCGCGGTCAGCCGCTCGAATTCCCGATCAACGCCGTGATTCCGGGCTGGACCGAAATGCTCAAGCTCATGAAGGTGGGCGAGAAGGTCACCGCATGGATCCCGAGCGATCTCGCTTACGGTCCGTTCGGCCGTCCTCCTCAGATCCCGGGCAACAGCGCGCTGGTTTTCGAAATGGAACTCATCGATACGCATGTTGCCGAAGCTCCGAAGGCTGAAGAACCGAAGAAGCCTGCCAAGCCCGCCAAGCCCGCTGCAAAGCCGGCTGCCGAAGCTCCGAAGGCCGAAGCTGCTCCCGCAGCTGCAAACTAGTTCTGGCATTTAGCTTGTAACGCAAAAATCCCCGCCTCGCTGGCGGGGATTTTTGTATTTCCTGGTGGAGTTCGTGACGGAATGTGGCCGCCACAAAATTCCCTAAGTGTTGCTCTTACTTGAACGGTATGGGCTTCTGTATCTTGTCGCGGATAACCTTGTATGCGCCACCGCGTTCGAGCTTCTTGGCGTTCGCATGAGTTTTGGCGAGCGTGAAGTGGCCTGTATCGACACTGCCGTATTCTTTTGTACGTACTGCGGTCCGTTCTTTTGCAAGCTGGACTGCAATTTCCATCGCCTTGTCCGGGTCGCCTTCGATGTAGTCCGGCTCGATTCCGAACCTGTGGTAAATCTTCTTGTTCTTGTCGAACATCCTCATGCTGGTGATGCCTGCGATACCGCCTGCATATGTGCCGATGTAGGTCTGTCCGATGCCTTTGCCGTATGTGGTGAGGCCCACGACAGGGGATTTCTTGTTGCTGACCGTGCCTACGAGCATGAGTTCGGCGCAGCTTGCGCTTCCCGAATCGGCGAGGAACACCAGGTAGCGGTCTTTGGCGTAACCGTTTTCTTCGGTAATCCAGGTGAGGGTGTCGATGACGCGGTCATCGATGATGGTGTCAAGTTCGTGCGATACCATGAATGCAATCGTATCGTTCTTGGAAAGGAATTCCGCAGTCATGTTCATGCACTGTTCTACGCTTCCTCCGGGATTGCCGCGCAGGTCGATGATGGTCGACTTCGCATTCTTGGTTTCCTTCAGGGCCTCGACGAATTCGCCGTAGGTTCCGGTCGCCATGTATGTGGTGTCGGAATATTCCGTGATGGTGATGACCGGGATGGAGTCTACTTCGTCAACGAATACCGTCGGGCTGAGGAATTCCTGGAACTTGACCGTATAGGTGATTACATCTTCGCCACGCTTTACGACGATAGATGTGCTGTCATCGATTTGGCCGGTTGCAAGCTTGATGAAGGCGCTGTTATTGTTTACTTTGACTTCGTCGATGCTTACGAGCGTGTCACCCTTGAGGATGCCAGCCTTGTCGGCGGGGGCTTTAGGATATACGTGCTTGAACACGAGTACTTTCTGAGTCTTGTCGCATTCGCCCTCTTCCCCTTCTTCGCATTGCGGAACCTCGACTTCTTCCATGTCTACGCCGATGCCGACATTTGCGC
>CACXXH010000105.1 GCA_902771595.1 Fibrobacter succinogenes
TTCGGGCGTCATCGCAAGTCCGTTCGTGACCATGCCCCACGGGTAGCCGCGCTTCTTGATTTCCTGGCCGCATTCCTCGAGGTCGGGGCGCATCAGCGGTTCACCGCCGGTAATCACCACGATGAAGTGCTTCGGGTCGATATGCGGGGCGAGCTTGTCCAGCACGTTCATGAAGTCTTCACGGGGCATGTCCGGGATGGCGTCCTTGACGCAGTCGCTGCCGCAATGCAGGCAGTGCAGGTTGCAGCGGAGCGTGCATTCCCAGAAAAAATAGGTAAGAGGGTGCGCCTTTATTTCGTTATGGCGGTAAAGGCGGTAAGCTTCGAGAGCGAGTTTTTTCTTAAGAGAGAGTTTCATAAAAATGTGAGGTGCGTAATGTGAAATGTGAAGTTTAGTGGATGGATTCGTTTTCAACGTAGTATTTTGATTTAAATTCGTCTTCGGTGATTCGGTTACCTAGCGTATCAAAACATGTCATAGTGGTTTCGTCCTCATAAATTTCACAAGAGGTCTCATCTTCGCATTCGTAATAATCAAGGCATGGAAGACGAGAGTAAAAGGTACACTTTTCGTCTTTGTTCGGGGAGTCATAATCTTCTGGGTTCTCGCAATAATAGAAGTCAACCCCGTAGTCAGGGCAAACCCCTCCCCTAAAGGTGCATGCTATTGTCACATCGCTTGATGACGAATTATTGTTACAGCCATTCCAAAAGAAAGCTGCAAACGCAAGTGCAATTTTTTTCCAGTGCTTGTAGAACATCACTTTTTCTCTGGGCATTCGATGGTTGGTTGACAAATGGTTTCTTTTCTTTCGGTTCCGGTTGCCAAATCTGTTAGGGTTTCTTCATAGCAAATTTCCGGCCCGACGAATTGGCAGTTTTCCGCTTCGCATGCCTCATGTGGATAGGGTGCGCGAGGATCAAAATGGAAATCCTTGTCTATTACGTCACGGACCTCGGGATCCTCATAGTAAAGTTTCGGATGCCTCAGGTATTTATATCCGTTGTCGCATTCGATGATGTCAAAGGTTTTTCCCGATGAGGTTTCTGCTGTAGAATTGTAGCATCTAGAAGAAAGACAACCATATCCCGCTACAGATTCGTCAGCGTTTTCGCAGGCCCCCCAAAAGAGTGCGAGCGTAGAAAGGAAAAAATATTTGAGCAGCTTGTAGAACATAGGTATAATTATTGTCTAACGGACACGTTCATGTTCAACATAGTATTTTGATTTGAATTCGTCTTCCGTATAGATGGTCTTGTTGTCCTTTTCATCGCGGCAGTCGAACGTTTTCGTTTTATCGTCGGTACCCTGGAAACAAGCAACCTTGTCCTCGCAGTAATAGGTGTCCGTACACGGGAGATACGACCTGGTGCAGTTATCGTAGTTTCCGGAAATTTTGTCCTCTTCGTTTTCGCAATCGAAGAAAACGCCGTATTCGGGGCACATATAGTCCAATTCGCAGGCAACCAGTTCCTTGCTGTCGCTGGAGGAATCGTCACTACAACCGCCCCAGAACAGGGCGCACAAGCTTAGCAGGAATTTTTTCCAATGTTTAGAGAACATAATTTACATCATCCATTATCAATCATCAATTATAAATCATCATTCAGGCACTTGTTGATCCTTTCTTCGATTTCCTTCATCTTGTCTTCGTAGACCTTCTTGAGTTCTTCTTCCAGGGCAGGCTTGTTCGCTTCCCACTCTTCCTTCATCTTGAGGAACCTGGCGTATTCTTCGCTGGGCTTGATGGTGCCGTCGCTACAGGATTCTACTGCATTCATGATGACGGTCGGGGCTCCGTAAAGGGCCACGAACCGGTCAAGTTCCATGCGCAGGTGTTCAAGACACATGGGCGTTTCTGCCAAGGTCTGCTTTATGGAGTCAATCTTGTCTACGGCATCGTGCTGGGCGGCTTGCTCTTTCCACATCTTCTTGGTGTCTGCGCTGTAATCCGCTGCGAAATACTCCACGGTGGAATCCGTGGGGGTGCAAAATACCGTCGGAGGGGCGTAGATCGCAGAGAAACTGGAACTGGACCAGTCCTTGCTACTGGACACTCTTGTCTCGCTAGAGCTCGACTGCGGCGTAACGCTGGAACTGGACTGAGCTCCGTTTGCATCGCTGCTTTCGGGAATTTCCATGCAGCTATCCGTATCGCAGAGCACTCCATACGTGGGCGCGTTGATGGGGCCCGATGTCGAGGCATCATCGCAGCCGGCCCAGAACAGGGCCGTTAACGAAAGTGCCATTTTTTTCCAATGTCTGTAGAACAAATCCTCCTCCTTTATGTATTATTCGTCCTCATCAACTTTATACGTTCCCATTTTTTTGTAACGGGAAATAAACTCGGCATAATGGTAGGTGTTGCCATCATCGCAGGTGTAGGTCTTTTCGGTTATGGCAACTACGCCATAGTCAGGGCAAATGTCTTCGATACATTCAGATTCCGGCACCCATCTTTCATTCACCTCTTCCTGGCAGGTCACACCGTCATCGCACCTGTAAACGGTTCTCACACCCTGGCCTAGAGACTCCTTGGCGGCAGGGTCCTCGAAACAGGCTATTTGACCAGGCACCCCGTATGCAGGGGCGACCTCAGTAAAGCTGCTCGACGATTCTTCCATCGAACTGGAAGAATCAAACACCTTCTCCGAAACACCGTACAGCGGCATAAACTGGTGTTCTAGACTACTGGAAGAAACCTCGTCATCCGTACTAGAACTGCTACCGTCATCAGGTCCTTGCCCGCAACCATCGCTCGGGCAACCGTACACCGGCGCCTCGGAAACCACCGTATCCTCGCAGCTTGCCCAGAAAAATCCGGTCAAGGCGAGCGCAATCTTTTTCCAGTGTCCGTAAAGCATTTATTCTCCTTTGATGTAAATATATGTTTATTTCAACCCCAATGGGGCTCCTTAACAACTTTTTTACCATATCGGCTTTTTTCCCGCAAATCCACAAAAAAACCTTTTTTTTCGGGAATTCTCCACCCAAAATCACCTTTTGAGACTTGAGGAAAATCACTCGTTTCCCCTTGTAAACACCTAATTTCGAAAAAAAGCACCTTCTTTTTTCACGAGCGAATATATTAAGTGCGAATGTATGGAGGTTTGTAACATGAAACACCCGCTTTTCATATCCTTTGCGCTGGTATCTGCCCTGACGGCAACAGCTTTCGCGCAGACCATCACCCCGACCCGCGTAGGGCCCGTGAGCCAGTATGGCCAGCTGATAACCGGCAAGACCTCGCAGGGCAAAGGCCAGATCTACGGCAGCTGCGAAGGCGTCAAGGACGGCGCCGAAGTGCAGGTGCGCGGTATGAGCCTCTACTGGAGCCTTATGCCCCAGGCCGTCGAATTCTGGAGCGAAGAGGGCATCACGACCATGGTGAACGACATGAAAATCCAGATCGTGCGCGCCGCCATGGCCACCGGAAACGAAGACTGGCAAGGCGGCTACAAGGGTTACGCGAGCGACCCCAACACCCAAAAAAACCTGGTGAAGACGGTCGTCGAGGCCGCCATCAAGAACGACATCTACGTGATTATCGACTGGCATTCGCACCAGGCCAACAAGCAGACCGATGCCGCCAAGAACTTCTTCAAGGAAATGGCAGAAACCTACGGCCAGTACGACAACGTGATTTTCGAAGTTTTCAACGAGCCGGAGCAGATTTCCTGGAGCGAAGTGAAGAACTATGCGAACCAGGTCATCGAGGTCATCCGCCAGTATTCCGACAACCTGGTGCTCGTGGGCAACCCCTCGTGGGACCAGAACCCCTCCGACGCCATCGGCAACGAAGTGACCGACCCCAAGAACAACACGGCCTACACGCTGCACTACTACGCCAATAGCCACAACTGGGAAGGCTCCTACCAGTGGGGCGAAAGTGAAGGTCTCAAGGGCGAAAAGGCCATGAATGCAGGCCTTTCCGTGTTCGTCTCCGAATGGGGCACCGGCGACGCCAATGGCGGTGGAAACCCGGACCAGGGCCGCAACACCAAATGGCAGGAATACATAAACAAGCACAAGCTCTCGTGGGCCAACTGGTCTGCCTCCTATATTTCCGAAGGTACCGCGGCCTTCCAGACCGGTTCCAGCAAGACTTCGCTGCAGTACACTACTTCGGGCAACCTGGTGAAGGGCTACCTCGAAAGTAACCCCACCACCTACAAGGCCTGCCACGACGTGGGGCCCGAAAGCTCCTCGTCCGTCATAGCAATCCCGCTTTACAAGAGTAGTGACCATTTCAACATTTCCTTCGTGAGCGGCAAACTCGCACTCCAATCCACAGGAAGCGGTGTCACGAAAATCGAAGTTTTCGACCTGCTCGGCAACACGCGCCTCACGAAAGAAGAACAGCTCCCCTCCGGCAACCACCTGATCGACATGACTTCGCTTTCTGCTGGCAAATACCTCGCCAGGGTGCGCCAGGGCGCCAACTCCCGCCAGGTGCGTTTCGAGGTCCGCTAAGACCCCGAGCACCTAACAAGAATTCACCAAAGAGAGAGAAGTCCCGGTGGCCATGTTGCTGCCGGGATTTTTTTTGTGCCCTTCCCTAGCAGGCAGCTCCTTCGCGGCAGGCATTGCAAGAGGAAGTGTTCCCGCAAGGCAGCAGTTCGTCCGTTACATGGATTTCCTTGAAGTACTTACTGTCTTCGTACTTGATGTATTTCGCATCGGCAAAATCACTGCTAAGGGTGAACGTGATGACGCCCATGGACCCGCCGGTCGTCGTGCATCCCGGATACTCGATGGTGGCGTACAGGGTGTCGCCCCGAAGTTCAGCCTTCAGGCCGTTGAAGGTGCAGCGGCTGTCAACACTGACGCCGTCATCGCGGAAGGTGACGCTCCCGCTGGCGTTCAACACCTTCACGACACGCGGGGAAACTGCAGGGCCGCCACGGCCCATCGCGCTCACGTCCGTCGCTTCCTCGACAATATTGCCTTCATTGCATTTGCTGCCCGGCGGGCAGAGGTCAATTGCAGTCCAGTAATTCATGATGCACCTGAATTCATTGCCGGTCGCGCAGTCGATAACCGATTCCAGGTCAGTATCGCTATTGCAATTCCCGTTGGCAGTCATCCCATCGACATCGGTAATGTGCACGCAAATGGAATCTTCCTGCGCTTCCATCCAGATTCCATCCTTACACACATAGGCCATTCCGGTCTTGCAATCCTTGGTGCGCTCGCCGGTCATACTGCACCGGTTGCAGGGTTCGTTCGTCACCGGGCAAGTCAACTTTTCACCACTGCTGTTGCAAGACGGACACAACTCATCCATGATAATGCATGTTTCCGGCATACTGGAACTCGACACCAATTCAGACGACGAACTGGCCGGAGTGTCAATGCCGCTGCTGGCCAACGTCTCGCTGGATTTGGGCGGAACATCGCCGTTGCTTGAAGAACTCGGTTCCGTGTTCTCGATAGAAGAAGATATTTCGTCGCCACCGATCGGGGCGCTCGGACTGTCGTTATCGCAAGCCGTCAAGGCAAACGAGAGGATAGAGGCTGCGGCAATTCCGCAAGCCTTGCTGGTAAATATCCTTTTCATGATATTTCTCCTTTTAAAAATCTTAATGGCGTTCGCCGGTTATTTGTCTTTTATCCATTCTTTGATACGCCCGTCAGGGCATTTGTTCCCAGGAATTTCGCTGTTGACGGTAATCCGTACAAGTTTCGGGTCACTGTTCATCTCGCCACAGTAGGTGAAGAGGAAGCTGAACATTTTTTCGTTCGTGGACTCGCAATTTTCCGATACTATATCAAGGACGGTCACCGAGTCGGGCGTAATGCCGGCCATGATATGTCCGGCCGTATACGCACCGCCCTGCACGTTGTAGAGGTACAGGTTGCATTCGGCGCTGTCCTTCTTGACGGCAGTAACAATATCGCTGAACCTTCTGACAGCGGTCGGGAAATTCAATTTCAGGGAGTCGACGTTATCCTTCGTAATCCGGTACAATCCGTGTTCTTCCATATCGACAATGGCCGACGCCTTGACCGAACTATCGAACTGCGCATCGTCAAGGGCAAACATCTTGATATAGTAACCAAAAGTATCCTGATTATTGGCGGTACCTTCCACCGGGCCACCGCCATTCCCTTTTCCACTGCTGCTCGAAAGATCAACGGGCTTCGTCGTACTGTTGCTCGAGCATCCTTCAAAATCCATAGAAAGAGGCAATTCATCGTCAGAACTCGATGCCGGTTCGACCTTCTCGGAAGAACTGGAGGATATCGATTCGGGCATCAACGAACTCGAAGATTCCCCGCGGGCGACAATCTCGTTTTCTTCTTCGGAGGTTCCCACCACCTTCGTGGACTCGGAACAGCCCACCCACAGGGACGCGATACCAAACAGCGCAATGATAAACAACCTGATGTTACGCATTTTCATTCTCCCTGAGGTTCCTGGTGAGCGGGAAAAGTTGCAAATTGACTCGATAGACCTGTTCGACATTGTTTTCTTCGCCTGCGATGGCGATAATCTTCTTGCGGCATTCATTGAGCACATCTACGATACGTGCGTAGCTCTCGCGGGAAACTCCCATCGTAACGCCGCTGAAATTGCGTTCTTCCTTCGGGAGGTCGAGAGCGGGCGTGGCAAGTTCCGACATCTGGCGGTGCATGCCCCTCAAAGCAAGACGCGTGGCATCGGTTGCGCCCTTCACCGAAGATTCCGACTGGACAAGCGTACCGTCATCCTTCTTCTTCAAAAGGCCCGTCTTGGTAAGGAAATCGAGCGACTCGCGGACTTCCTGCGCCGAAGTCTCCACATAGATTTTCTTCGCGATTTCGCCCGGAGTGGCACCCGGCATGAGCGGGGCGAGTTCACGCAGCACCGGGTTGCGCCAGGAATCGTAATACTCGAACAGGTCGCCCGAGAGCACACGGACCTTGTACTGCTTGGCGACAGCGAGCATGTCTTCGTAGGCGGCCTTCTTCTTCTCTTCGGTATCGGCCTGGCCATAGCGTACCATGGCCCTGAAGTAGTCCAGCTCGAAGCCCTCGAGGCCCATCGCCGCGCCCACGCGCTCCACGCCAATCTTGCTGAGCTTGCTTGCGCCATCGCACACGACCTTCATGTATGCAGACGACGAGAAGCCCGCAATCCTCGAGAACTCGCGCCACGTGAAAGCAGAACGGCGCTTGCGTTCGTCGTAGAAATCGCGCATGTACTGGCGGAAGTCTATGTATTCGATTATCGGTTTCATCGTTTTCAAATATACACCCCTTTTTTGTGAAAGTCAATAGTTTTATGAAACAAAATCATGATTTTTCAACTAAAATCGCAACTTTTTAGATAATTTTTCACAAAATTTTCTTATATGAAACAAATGTTTCATATGCAAACCGACCATATTGTACTCAAGGAGAAATTTTTCTAAATTGCACCCCCGAAATGAGCGAATTCTATTCCAGCAAACTTAACTCCTTCGGCACAGCGAGCATCCCGAAACTGGTACTGCAGTTCTCGGTGCCCTCCATCGTGAGCATGCTGGTGAACGCGCTCTACAATATAGTAGACCGCCTCTTCGTGGGCCAGGAAGTCGGTAGCCTCGGCATCGCGGGCATCACGCTGTGCTTCCCCATCATGCTGTTCATCATGGCGATGTCGATGATGATTGGCGTAGGCGGCAACACGCTGTTCGCCATCCGCCTCGGGCAAAAGAAGTACATCCAGGCGAGCATCATTCTGAACAACTCGTTCTCTCTCCTGTTGCTGATGGCCGCCACCACGTTCACGCTCGGCGAGATATTCATGGAGCCCCTGCTCCGCCTGTTCGGCGCGAGCGACCAGACACTCCCTGTCGCCAGCAGTTACATGCGTATATTGCTTTGCGGTGCGGTATTCCAGACAGTCGCCCCGGGCATGAACCACTTTATCCGCAGCATGGGCCACCCCAAGACGGCCATGTTCCGCGAAGTCATCGGCGCCGTCACGAACATCGCGCTTGACTGGCTGTTCATAGTGCAATTTCGCTGGGGCATAGAGGGCGCCGCATGGGCGACCATCGGTTCGCAGCTGGTGGCGGCGTCGCTCATCACGCAGTTCTTCGTAAAGAAGAATACCCCCATCCGCATCCGCTGGCGCCACATGAAGTTGCGCTTTGCGTACGTGAGGAAGATTATCATCCTCGGCATTCCGCCTTCCATAATGCAGGT
>CACXXH010000106.1 GCA_902771595.1 Fibrobacter succinogenes
GAATGCGCCATGCTCACCGGTTCCATGGGCCTCCTCCCGTCCGCTTCTATCGCCGAAGGCTCCTTCGGTCTGTACGAACCGGCAGGTGGTTCCGCTCCGGACATCGCTGGCAAGGGCATCGCCAACCCGCTCGCCCAGATCCTCTCCGTGGCCCTCATGCTCCGCTACACCTTCAAGGAAGAAGAAGCTGCAAAGGCCATCGAAGCCGCTTGCGAAAAGGTTATCGCTCAGGGATTCCGCACTGGCGATATCTACCAGGAAGGCTGCACCAAGGTCGGAACGACCGGCATGGGTGACGCTATTATAGCCGCTTTGGGCTAATTAAGGCTCTCGGCTAATCGCTAGTCACAGCAAAAAACCGCCGGCGAAACCGGCGGTTTTTTCATATACGGGTGTTGCCCTACAATGGAACCACCAGCCTAGCTGGTGGTTTTCAGTCCATAAAAAAAAGCGCTCCCCTTCCACGGGTGAGTCGCTCTTTTTCGATACAACGACTAGCGCTTCCTACTCTCCTGGGGCCTTACGGCATTGATCGTGTCTGCTATATTAACAACCAGAATCTTTCGGAAAGCATCATCGCATCACACTTCTATAACAACAATATATACAATTAACTATTCCATGTCAAGAGTTTTATAAAAAAAATTACTTTATCTCGTATGGAATGCAGGCAAACACTTTTTACATCCATCAAAGCCTTCTTCCAATGCTTTTTGCAAAGAATAATACCCTCTTTGATGAGTTTCATAAGTATCGTAAATGCAATCGCAGCCCAACCGATGAACTTCCATCGTGTTGACATTCCCAACATATTTTGGCATAGGCTCCGTAATTGTCTGCATCTTGTCAAATGTGACATAGGCACCGGCAATCGCCTCGTACGGGGTTATCTCCAGTTTTTTTGCCTGAACGCTTATCGTCGATGAGACATTCGGAATCAAGGGCTCATTAACCGGAGGGCTTACCAAGAACGGAGGAATGTGTGGTATAACAAACTCGCCCACCTTGTTAATTACATATGCTGCCAAAATAGAATTCAACTTTTGTAAGGGACAGTCAGATCCAAAAACATTGTCATCAATCTTAAATTCCTTTACCTGAATTTTCATCGTATTAGTGGCTTCATCCAGCGATAACTCACCAACACAGCTTTTCACATGCGCATCTTTAAGATCAATTCTCATGGGAATACACGGGACCTTAATATGCTTCCTGGTCAAGACAATATCGTCTTTCCACGGAGTCCACGAATCTGGAATGAACGACGAAGAATCGAACGTTTCAGTTATTGTGCAATGCAATTGAGGTGATATTCTAATCTTGATTCCACCACCGATTTTACTTATTTTCACACGATTTCCCGTCAAAAAAGTAAATTCTGGCTTATGGTCAAGATCGCCTTCCACAAAAATGTTAAACTCAAGGGCATCAACGTCGATATCCGTTTCGAGGAATCCCGCAGAAAAAGCTCTCGATACCAGTTTTACAGCCATGTCTAAAGTAAATGCGATAATCTGGTAACCAATCTTTATATACTTGTTGCTAACGCTAAGGTTAAACGATTTCGAAAAACTAAACGTTTTGTCCCAAGTCGTATGATTCCAGAAAAAGTCAAAAGTCTGCTGCATCGCATTTTTGGAAACAGCCAAAGCAAGGTTGCTATTCGGAGCAAAATCAGAAAGCTGACTGAGGTATCCGTTCTTTCGACCCAAGAAATAGAACGCCACAACAATCAGTTGTCCGTTAATCACTTTTACGCCAGCAATTTCCACACTAAACTTGCTATCCTCATCGTGACGCGTATACGGGAGATAGCTGCTAAAGACCGGGAACTTTATCGTCAACGGCTCCGACTGATTCTTTAGATAATCCTGGATAGCATTGGAAAATAGATTCTTGACATTCAAGTTGGCAAGTTCTTTATCTTGTCCCTTGAGAATGACTTTAAATTGCTGAACAACACAATTTTTCATGTCAATGTCAAGAGTGTTATCAGAATTAATCATCGGCTTAAAATTGAGCGGTACCAAAAGGGAAAGATCCGCATCAAAACGAATTTCAAGTCCATCCAGCATCCAGACATACAATCTAAGGTGCGCATGCACAGAGACTTTTCCGTCATTTCTAAAATCCAAGTAAGGTTCATGCAGCAGCTTGCATCGATAGTCGACCTTCAGGCACTTCTTTAGCGTCACGGGTACCCTGCTTAAGACATCCGTCGGAAGCGCATGTTCTCCTTCACTAAAGTCTACGCTTCCGTTAAATGTGAGAAAGTTGCTGTAAAAAAGTGCCGCGCAAGCCTCGTTAATAAGCCTTTCATTAATTACTATAACAGCGTCGAAACCAGCAGTTTTAATTTCGTTCATAAGTATGATTCCTTTGTAAATTCCTTAGAGCTATTGAACATTATATCCTTCGAGACACTTCTGGCAGGGTTTATAACCCCTAGCCAAGGCTTCGTACATAACGAAGAAACCTTTTCTCTTGGAACGAGGAATTTTGTACACATCTTCGCAACTAAACTCATGCACAGCTTTTGAAGCAGTATCGACTACATAATTGGGGACATCCGCCTCCAGACCGTTGATTTCATTGACATTGACATCGGTTCTAACCGCAATGCCTTCTTCTGTCGAGAACAGCTCCGGAGAATTACCCAAGGACAATGTATACCGGTCAAAAATTTTCACGTCAGAAAGAACAATCGAAGGCGAAATCGTAAACTTCGGAATCCTGTTTATAATGTGCTTCCTTATCGACGCCATCAGGTTTTCCCAAGTAGCGTTCGAGAACGTTGTACCCTTCTGATCGAATTCGATTTTAAAATCAACATCGGTGATCCTGACCAAAATGCTGCCATCACCCTTTTCGTTGTCAAACTCAAGGACGGCATCCGCCCTTTCTAGCTTGACCTTGAACTGTTTTTTCGTATTCAAAAGGCTTGTGGGCTTGTCCTTTGTCGTACTCAGCAACACGTCGTCTTCAAACTTAGTCAACGAATCAGGAACAATGGAACTTTTATCCAGCGTAACGGTCTGGCTTTGGAACGCATCTATTTTAAGATTGACATTGATATCGATATCTAAATTCAGAATTTCAAACTCATTATTCTCCTTAAAATTGAATCCCGGAATCGCATTAACAGAAAGATCGCCATTGTAGC
This sequence comes from Fibrobacter succinogenes, assembly GCA_902771595.1. GTDB lineage: Bacteria > Fibrobacterota > Fibrobacteria > Fibrobacterales > Fibrobacteraceae > Fibrobacter > Fibrobacter succinogenes_C. The sequence continues at coordinate 3,164 of CACXXH010000106.1, forward strand.
TCATTTCCATAGAAGAATACTCGGTATTCGTCTGGATAAAGCCAAGAGTAAAGACTCGCGTCAAGAGATCCGTTGTTTTTCCGGCCACAGCCGATGCCATGGACACATCAATTTTATTATCAAAATCGACCTTGAGAGAATCCTGGATAAAAGGCCAGCTGTAATCAAGAATTTTTGCAGCAGCTTCTTTTGAAATTGCGACATAGCAGTCCCTTCCCTCCAAGCAGTTCTTTGCTTTTTGCAACGACCCGCCCTTTTGGAAGAAATTTAAGCCAACAAATAGCGACTGGTTGTCAAAAATAAGCACGTCGCCTTGACAAATCGGCAAGTCATTAGAAATGGCGGGCAATTTGACATCTTCAAGCGGCAGTGCATGCAAATCAATTATTTTATGCTCTTTGAAATAAAGATTGACAACTTCATCAATAATGTAATTCAGTTTTTCAAGGAACGAGCGGCTTATGCCAATACGATTCTGCGCAACGATATTTAATATTTTGGCCTTGCCTAAGGACAGTTGCAACTTTCGGCTTCCAAAATCAAAGGTGATTTTAGCATCGACCGAAAAATCCATGGAAAAATATACATCGACACAATTGAATATGTTCAGTTTTATTTGTGATCCAAACCGAAGAAAAAGTTTATCACGGCCACGGAAATCAACAAACGGTTCCTTCGTTAACGTAATCTCGTACTTAAAATCAGAAAAAGGTTTAAACTGAGCAGGGATTTTTTCGGCTATAGAATACTCCCCATCAATTTTAAAGTTGCCGCTATAAAAATATAAAGCCATCGCCTTATTCAACATTTTCTCGTGAATTTGCACGCAAATGTCATAACCAGCAGTTAAATCCATTGTCAAAAGTCTCCACTTTTAGAATTATTGCTTCAGAACCTTTTCAAGGCGTTCAAAAAGTTAATAAAAATATATCCTTTTCGGAATAAAAAACAACTTAACAAAACACATTTTTTGAAAAAATTTAAATACAAAAAAAGAACAATGGCACAGTCACCAAACTTTGGTATTAATTAATTACTTTACATATTAATATTAAGTAATCCTAACAAATTATAGCGTAGTTTTTTACCTCACGACTCATCATCAAGAACCGCTTTCTGGGAATTACCCAAATCAAGTTCCAAAAACGCATACAGGAAAAGGGCCGCACAAAGTGCGACCCTTCTTTTGTTAGGGGGGGAGAATTTCGTCGATTATTTTGCGCAGCCAGTGCCGAGAGTGCCTTCCATGACGGACACGCACTGAGCGGTCAGCGCGGCAGCTTCATCACTACCTGCAGGGAATTCAAGGCATTCGCCCAGAACACCCGGGATATCGCACGAGACCATGTCACCGGAAGGAACCTTGGTGGTATCCGGAGTCGTCGTTGTGGAATCGGTTGCGTTGGTGTCGGGTTCAACAGCCGGCATCTTATCCTTGCAAGCCTTCAGTTCTCTTTCATAGATGGAAGCCTTCTCGTCCCTCAGGCCCGAAGCAGAAACATCCATCAGGCCTTCAGCGGCACAGTAGTTGTTCGAAGAGAGAGCCGTAACGTTCTTGGCAACGCACTCCACGTGCTGCATCGGGTGCTGTTCGGCCTTCACGAGATCTTCGCTTTCGAAGAGGAAAGTCTGGTGCACAATGACGCTATCCTTGTCACGCCAGTCCTTGTCGAGGTAGGTGTAGGCCCACACGGCATCATCGACCTTGAAGTCACAGACTGTCTTGGTGGCGAGAGGAACGGCATCGTAAGTTCCGCCGTTGACAGCCACATTGCAAGCCTTCTTCACGGCCGCGTGGACAGCTTCGCGATCGTTAGCGGCAAAGAAGCCCTTCTGACGCACGGTAGTGACTAGCAAGACGGCGCTGCCGCCATCGCAAGACTGGGTACCTTCGAAATTGCCGTCCCTGGAACTCATTTCACTCGGACCATCAGAAAGCCTGCATATCATGCTGGCCTGGGTGCCCGTGTAGCGGATAGAATCGCGAATAACCAGGTCTTCGCCATCGATTTCGTAAATGGACTTAGCAGTACCGCTGCCCTTGCCGTCGTCAACCTTGTAGGATATTTCCCAAGCATTGTCGTCTGCGACAAACGTGCAGGGTTCAGCTTCCTTCACGGAGGAACTGGAAACTTCTTGGACAGAACTGGAGGATTTGGCCTTATCGGAACTGGATTCCGGTTTATCCGATTCACCGCTGGAAGAGGAAAGTTCCGGCTGGTCATCCGAGTTCGGCGACGAAGAGGTATCGTCACCGCACGCCAAGAAACAGAGCGCTGCGGTAAGGGACAAGCCCAAACCAAATTTTGAGATATTCATTTTTTCTCCTTATTATTGTACGTGATTAAAAGATACGAAAAAACCGGCGCAAAAAACATCACCGGCTCCATATTAATGTTGTACAGCACAACAACACGTTAATCGCGGTCGTCGAAGGCCTGCGCTTCTTCGGGCTCCTCGACGGTCCATTCGCGAATATGGTCGGCAAGTTCCTTCTGACCGTCTTTTTCCAGTTCGTCCGAGATGCCGTTCAGGATTTCCGCATCCTGGGCAGGCAGGTCCTTCTCGTACATGTCGATGTACTGTTTGAGGATGGAGTAACGCTTCATGCCGGCAAGCAGTTGCATGAATTCCATGTCGATGTTCCCGCCGCTCCTGAAGCTGGAATGCTCCGTAAGGAGCGTATCGGCCTGCTTCTCGTCCACCAGCTGGCAGAGGCGTGCGAGGTTGATGACCTTCGGGAACTTTTCGTACAAAAGATTCGCAATCTTGAGGCAGTCGGACTTGCGGCCTTCCTTGTCGGCAATAGCCGCCATGAGGTCGAGGTACGCTTCTTCGTCTTCGGCACCGGGGTCGCGCACGTCACCGAGCCACTGCTTCGCAAGTTCTATATTGCCCGCGACAAAGTATTCGTTCGCGATATCGATAAGCGTCGCATTGCTCTTGTCCGGATCCTTGAGGAGAGCGGCCTTCGTGTAGCGTTCGCAATCGCCCACGGCATCGGACATGTCCGTAATCGCGTCGATGATGTCTTCGCGGTTCTGAAGTTCCACTTCGGTAACCGTCGCGATGAGTTCGTCGATAAGTTTCTTCGCAATTTCGTCGGGCAGCACCTCGTTGAGCGAGAGGAACAGCACGGAACGGCCTTCCCCACCCACATGGCGCAACGCCAGATCGTGAATCAGGTCAGAAATATATTCCTTGTCGTCGTACTGGCTTGCGAGTTCCACGAAGAACGTTCCCGCATCGTAGAAGAGGCTTTCCCAGTCGTCGCGTTCCTCGTCGTCCGCCTTGAACGAAAGGAAGTCCGTACGGAGCGTCCAAGCGAGCAGTTCGAGCTGCAGGCCGACATCCTTGAAATCTTCGATATCGTCGATTGTCTGCGCGATGAATTCGTAGAGTTCATCCGGGCGGTGCAACAGGCGGCTCTGCCCGCTGATAATCTGCGTGAGCGAGTCGCGGATACGGTCTTCCTTGCCGCGGAAAGCGGCGGCACCGCTATTTGATTTCCAAACTTTTTTCTTTTTAGCCATAAATACAAATGTAGAAAGATTTAGCGTGTACGAGCCTTGGCAAGCTTGGCCCTTTTTTGTTTTCGACGGAGTTTGCGGCGTTCACGACGGGCCCTTTTCCGCTGTTCATCCATCGCCTTCACCTGTTGCAACACGTCCATGAAGCGTTCGACGGCGAATGCCTTGTTGAGCCTCCGGCGCGTCACATAGTCCAAAAGGCACACGCAGAGCAGGAGCGAACCCACAAAGAACGCGAGGGCGACAGGCCACACGATTACAGAAAAATGGCTCGCCACGAAGCCGAACGCCGGCGGCATGATGATGGATCCCAGATACGAGCCCGCCATCTGGATGCTGATGGCGCGGCCCGAAAGTTCTTCGCCAAACCGCGCGGGAGTGGCATGGATAAGCGACGGGTAAACGGGTGCGCACCCGAGACCGAGCAGGCAGATGCAAACCGGAGTTACCCAGAGCGGGAGCGGAAACACGAGGACAAGGCACCCGACGACGACAATCGCGATACCCGCATGGACAAGACGCATGTCCGTAAACCGGATGGCGAAAATACCGCTGAGGATGCGCCCAATCATTACGGATGCGAACATGAGCGAAACCGCAAGCGCGCCCACTTCCGGCTCGAATCCCCTTGCCACCAGGTACGTTCCGCACCAGAGGCTGGTCGAAATTTCTAGCGAGGAGTAGAAGAAGAAAGTCAGGAACGAGAGTTTCATCCCCGGCACGCGCAAGGCGGCCCGCAATGAAATATCGGGAATACTGGATGTTTGTTGCAGGCGGGAATCGCCTCGCTCCCTCCGCTTCCACATCGGGAGCGAGGCGAGCATCATGACCGCGATAATAGCGAGCAGGAAGGCGACCATTTCGTAGGCTCCCCGCCAGCCGAACCCGAAGAACGCGGAACCCGCAAGGAGCGCGGGACCGAGGCACGCGCCGATACCCCAGCTCGCATGGAGCCAGTTCGTGTGTTTCGATTCCAGATGGATTGCCGCAAAGTTGTTCATCGCGACATCAATGGCGCCCGCACCTATTCCCATCGGGATTGCGAACAGGCACATCATCCAGAACGCGGTCGAAAAACCGTACCCTACGGAAGCAAGCGCCGTGAGCGCAATACTGATAAAGACCAGCTTACCCGTACCGAACTGGCGCAGGAGTTTCGGCGTAAGGAGGCTCGAAAGAATCGTCC
>CACXXH010000107.1 GCA_902771595.1 Fibrobacter succinogenes
TTGCCTGTGGAATCGCAGCTATTGTATTCGGAATCTACTTTTACCTTAGCAATAAATAAAGCTACCTGCGGGATTTAGAAGAACACGCCGTAGTTGGGGTGCTTTTTCAGGTTGCGGCCCTTGATGTCGAACTTGCGGGCGCGATCCATCTTGAACGGTGTCGGGGCAATTTTCTTGCGGATACTGGTAGTCCCGTCATTCCACTTGCCGATAAGGACGATGTCGTCCTTGTTCCCCTGGACCAATTCCGTCACGCGGGTCTTGAATGTGGAATCCGTGTACCAGCCTTCGAACGTATAGCCTTCCTTCGTGGGCTCGTTCAGGACATACGTAGAAGAATCCGCATAGCGGTAGGTCGGATTTTTCTTCCATGCATATTGATACTTGCCGTCGTTCACGTAAGTGATGGAATAACCGCTTTCCCAACGGGCGAAATACTTCTGGTTGCCTTCTGCCGTAGAGGGAATCTTCTGGGCGGGCTTCGTGAAGTTCGTGTCGAGGAACCAGCCTTCGAAGACATCGTTCTCCTTTACTGCGGACTTCAGGGCGACCTCTTGCTTGGGCGTATAGTAACTCGGGTTGGACGGATTTGTGCCGCCGTTCAGCCTGTACGTGACGTCGTAAAACGCGCCGTTCAGTTTCGGGTGCGCATCTCCGGTGTTCTGCACCCATATGGGAATTTCGGTCGAGTCCTTCAGTTTTTTCAAGACCGTCCCGTTGGAAAAATCCGTATCCGATGCGGGAGCGGATTCGAAGCCGCTATTCGTATAATTGCTTGGATAGAATACGTTTTTTATAGACACGTCGCCTTCCGAGAGAAGCTGGCACAATTTCTCAAGTTGCTGGCCAATACCCGAAAACTTCTCCGTTATGTCGATTTTCCCATTGTAGAAGGAATTCTTGACCAGAATATTGTCGGCGATACCGACAAGGCCGCCACCTTGCTTACCCATCAGGTATCCGGTAGAATAGGAATTTTCTATCTGCATGTAAAAACGGTTCATATCGTCAAAGGAGCTATAAGCAGCGGGGTTTCGGTCCGGTTCGGGGTCCGGTGCGGCCGGGTCTAGGCATAAATCGCCTCGCATATCGGCGTAACCCACAAGCCCGCCTACATAGCCATTTGTGCTGACCACGGTCGCCGTGCTATATACATTCTTGAGTTTAAGTTTTCCCTGTTGAATGTTAGACACAAAAGCGCCTGGGTTTTCACCGCTGAAATACGAATCCCTAATTCCAAGGTTCTGGATAACTGCAGAGTAGTAATCAATCATTTCAACCAGGCCCACATTGCCATACAGGCCCGAGATGGTGTGGCCGTTCCCCTCGATGACGCCGTTAAGCATTCTAAATGGTTTCCACCAGTATAAATCGCCCGTGTTCGCAAAACCATCGGACGCGAGCACGTTCTCGTTGACGACGATATCGTCTTCAATGAAAATACAGACTTGTGTTCTTAGTGTATCAAGGATATTTGCTGCCCCGTAAAGTTCGGCCGCATTGTGAATCAGCAAGCAACCCGCATCATCCTTCTGGGGTTCCTTTGAAACGACACCCCAGCGCGCATGGAGTTTCAGCTTGTTTCCTGAAGTTTGATTAGGCTTGTCATATGGGAAAAGAGCTTTTTTCTTGATGTTTTCGGCAAGAGGTGTGGTTTTCGTCGTGTACCAGCCCAAAAATTCTGCGCCATCCTTGGTAGGAGCAAACAGGTCATACGCAACGGAGCTTGTCTTGTCGTATATAATGAAGGAGCGGTTTTCCGGATTGTTTACGCCGCCCTGCAGGTCATAATCGATATAGACGGTATCTCCTTGGTCTATGGCCAAGGCTGGTGCGGCAATAAAAAAAAAGAAAATCAGGCAATATAAGATGTTTCTCACGATTTCTCCTTAGTCGGGGTTCTATAACGCCCTTTTTATGCAATATATAATTAAATTCGGCCTGCTGCACGCCCGGCTTTCAATTCACGCAAGGCTAAAAATAGACGACGGGAAAACCTTCGCGGTATTCCTTGACGATGTACGGGTGCGTCTTGGCGTACTCGAAAATTTGTTCGCCGAGGCCGTTTTTTACGAGGTCAATGAGAGCCTGGTTTGGAACCGCGCCGATGGCAGGGCATGTGGGCGTGAGCGCGATGACAAGTTTTCCGCCCTTGTCCATGATGCGTAGCGGCCAAATACTACAGTCGAAGGGCTTGTCCTCCGCTTTCAGGATGCAGCCCTTTTGCGGGTCGAGAAACGTGCACGGGACTTCTTCTTCGGAATCGTCGGTGCGGTAGCCGCCAAGGATAATTTGACCGTCGCGAAACTCCCCCACCACGCCGTATTCATTGGGCTTACTCAGTTTTTCCGCAACCTCGGGCGGGAAAAGCGGAGTTTCCCAGAGGCTCTGCCGTCGAAAAGAGCAGCAGAATTTGCAGGCGGCGCAGGTGGTTTTGGAAAGGATGCTGGAGAGCATTATGCACCTCCCTGCATTACGGTTGCGTGGCTCTTGTCGAGGATAGTCAGCGGGTAATACGAGAGTTTCGCCTTGCGGAGTCCCTCTATCCCAATGTCCTCTTCGCGGTTGATGAGCCTTGCGCCGGAGAGCGTGGCAGCAAACATCTTGTTGATGACGGCATAGCCGCCATTGTTGGCGTACTCGTCGATGACTTTCTCGAAATGGATGTCCCACACGCCGGGAATAATCCGGGAGGCCATGGTCATGCCCACGGGCTTCCCTTCCACGTAGAGGATAGCTCCCTTCATGCCGAGCGCTTCGAAGTTCTGCAGGGCCTCCTCGATAGCGCAGTATTCCACAATGCGGGACTTTTCGTCTTCGGAGCGCTCCGCCCAGGCGGCCTCTTCGCATTCGCAGGAGGGCTCGCAGGGTTCTGCACCATTGTTCATCCAGAGTTTTTCCACTTGCAGGGCATCTGCCACGTTTTCTTGGGAGATTTCCCGCAGTTCGTAATTTGCATAGGTGCGGTTGAATCTGGAAATATGGTTCCGCTTTTTGCGGTAGGTGGTTCCGGGCAGGTTCGCCAGGCTTTCGGCAGAATAGATGTAGTCGCTGTCGCCGCGGTTCTCCGCGAAACGGATTTGTTCTGTTGCGGCACCTTCTGCTCTTTCCGCCGCAGATTGCCCGCCGAAATAATCCCGCAGAATCTGAGCCCGAGGTTCGTCTACCAGGCAAAATTCCAGAGGCCGGCCAGATTCCGCTGCATCTTGCACGATTAAAGCCAGCGCCGCTCGTGGGTCTTCTGCCCCAAGCGGGAAGGCATAACCCTTGCGGCTCCCCTGCCCGTTGTAATAGCGGAACAGGAACCCCTCTTGCAGGGCGATTTCCGTGCCGTATTTTTTGCGGAGCAGGTAGATGTTTGCAAAAGAGGCGTCGCTGCCCATATATCCCGCTTCGGCTACCGCGTTTGCCACGGCAATCCGGTCTGAAATTTCTGGCGGGCGAAAAGGGAGCATACTTACATATTAGAAAAAGATTTTAGCTTGCGTCCTGCTGAAGCCTCGGAATCATTTCAGCGGACCACTCCTCGAAATCGCCGGCCTCGATATGGACGCGGGCTTGCTGCATCAAATGCAAATAAAAATGCAAGTTGTGGATGGTCGATAATGTCCAGCCGAGCGGTTCCTTGCTCTTGAAAAGGTGGCGCAGGTAAGAACGGCTATAATTGCGGCAGCAGTAGCAGTCGCAATCCGGATCGAGCGGGACATCGTGCTGATGCGCAAATTTTGCGCCCTTGTAGCGCAGCACTCCCCTGCTGGTGTAAACGAGCCCGTCCTGCGCATTTTTTGCGGGCAATATGCAGTCGAACATGTCCACCCCGCGGGCAACCAGCGAAAGCAGGTTCCAAGGCGTTCCCACCCCCATCACGTAGCGGGCTCGGTCTTCGGGCAGGTAGTTCGTGCAGAAGTCCGCAATCTCGTACATGGTTTCTACGGGTTCGCCGACGGAGAGCCCGCCCATCGCGTAGCCATCGGGAGCAAGTTCCTTGAGCGCCTCGATGGACTTTTTGCGCAATTCCTTGTGCATGCCGCCCTGGACAATCCCGAAAAAGTACTGCGGGTAGCCGTGAAGAGGCGGGTTTTCTGCAAGCCAGTCCATGGCCCTGCGGGTCCATTTGAGCGTGAGGTCGAGGGACTGTTCCGCCTCCTCGGGCGTGCTCGGATACGGCGTGCATTCATCAAACGCCATGATGATGTCGGCCCCGATTTCGCGCTGGGCCTGCATCACCGATTCGGGCGTGAACTTGTGGCGGCTGCCGTCGAGCAGGCTCTTGAATTCCACACCGTCTTCGGTAATGTGCCGGAAGTCCTTGAGGCTCCACACCTGGAATCCGCCGCTGTCGGTGAGCATCGGGCCGTTCCAGCCCATGAACTTCTGCACGCCGCCCGCCTCGGCGATAAGCTTGGTGCCCGGACGCAGGTACAAATGATAAGTGTTCGCGAGGATAATCTGCGCTTCCATTTCGCGCAGGTCCCGCGCCGAAAGCCCCTTCACGCTCGCAAGCGTCCCCACGGGCATAAAAATCGGCGTCTCGATGTCGCCGTGGGCCGTATGGATCCGTCCGCGGCGCGCCTTGCTGCGGTCGCTTTTCTTCAGGAGTTCGAAAGGGTTGTTGTTCACGACCGGAAAGTTAGAAAAATCTAGAGGACTCCCCCGATTTTATCGTTCCAGCGGTCAGTGCGTTCGCGCAGGAGCTCCTTGCCGCATTCGCAGACGCACAGGAAGCAGACCTCGTTCACGACCTCGTAATCGGAACCGCCGTTAAAGACGTTCGCGTTGCCGTATTCTTCGCGGTCCATCCACGCATAGACCTTGCATTCATGGCGTATGGAAGCTTCCCTGCAAAAAAACGCGAGGGCATCTTCGGTAAGGTCCGCCGGGGCAATCCCCTGCAGAATCTCGCCCGCAGGGACGGCTATCGTACCGCCTTTCGCGAGAATCCGCGCCGATATGTTGTATTCGAGATCCATGACGAACAAGATAGAAATTTGCGCCGACCCCAAGAACCGTCCAACAAGACCGCCATTGTGATTACGCTTACACATACACAAATGCGCACTTTGCCGCATCCAAAACCAATGTTATATTATTTTTACAATTTCGAGGTATCCAATGAAAAAACTTATTCTCCTCGCCGTTTCAGCGGTATTCCTGGCAGGTTGCGCCCATTCAACCGGCAAAATGAACAAGCAGGTAATTTCGGGCTATTCCGACAAGATGCCGAACGAAGCACGCGTTGTCGGCGATCTAAAGGTCGAAATCGTAAAGACGGTCACCCTGGAAACCGACAAGCCCTGTTCTACGCTGGAATTCGTCAAGCAGATTGTCAAGCAGGACAAAAGCATCCATGATATCTTGAACATCCGCTCCGAAGAAATCTACAAGTACGAATACGCCACCGATAACGCGACAAAACAGCAGCGCGTCATCCTGGGCTGCGACTACGTGGGCCTGGGCGTCCGTTACGTCTCCGACGACAACAAGCCGATTGAAGCTCCTCCAGTTTTGCAGGAACCGTCCATTCCGGCACCCCAGCCAGAACCCTCCATCGAATAGGGGGGTAAAATGCGCATACGATTTCTCATAGCGCTTGTCGCGATGTTTGGCACGCCGTTGTTTGCCTGTGGCGCCATCGGCTATTACGAGACCGGCTACAGCAACACGGGATACGTCGGCGAATCCTGTTCGTCGGCAAAAGATACCTCCTCGATAACGATAACCGAGCCCGATGACGGAGTCAGGAAATGGGCCGTTTCGGCCGCTTTCGCCTATCCGTTTTTAACGAGTGGCGAAGTGAACCAAGGCGACTCCTGGGCAGCCGATATTGCGTTGAAAAGGTTCTTCGGGCTTCCCGTACCGTTTTTATCCATTTCCGTGGAACTCGAAATAAGCTTCAACTACCTTTCGGGCGAAACAGAATCTAGTAGATATAGCAGTTATTACGGGTACTATGACGATTACGATTATTTTGATGGCTTTAATTTGGACATATACAACAACATTCTCGCCCGCTTCACTCCCCTATCGTTCTTGTATGTGGAAACCGGTATAGAATGGGGCTTCAGCGTCTTTGATGACTTGTATGGAGAAGATGACGATATCTACAATAATTTCTTCCATATCGCATTGCCCCTGGGATTCGGATTCAGAATAGCGAATAGATTTGAAATCGGAGAAAGAATCTACTTTGGATTGGACAGATACGCTTCGCACTTGGGCTCCATGATCCGGTACCAGATCGTTTACGTATCCGTCCTCTTCTAGAATAGGCAGGAAGGCCTGCCCGAGCCACGCTTATAAAGGCACGAAGTTCTCTTTGTGCCTTTTTTATATATATTTCTTGAGTAACGCGGATTGGTGCCAACTATGAAACTTACCCTGAAATTGATCTTCTTGCTCGTTCTCGTGTGCGCGACGATTGTCGCGACCGTTTTCGTTATAAAGAAACTCGATGAACCCGATTCCAAGGGACCGAACATCACGAGCGCTTTCGTGGAACAGCAGATAAACGAAATTTCCGAGCTGGCCACCCTACACCACCATTACCGCAAGAATGCGAATTACCAGGACGCGAAAAAACTCCTGAAGTACATGCCCGACTGGCGGATAAACCAGTCCGTCAAGCAATTCGGGCTGGTATACCAGGGCGACGTGAAGCTCGGCTACGACCTGAAGGACATCAAGATCAACGTCGAGCCCCTATCAAGGACGATATTCATCTACCTCCCCGAGCCGAAAATCCTGAGCCACAGCATCAATTTCGAGAGCATCGACGTCGTATGGGAAGAGAACGGCTGGCTCAACGACATCAAGTTCGAGGATTTCAAGCAGTTCTTTATCGCGGAACAGAAAAAATACGAAGAGGAAAACAGCGCCGAACTGAAACGCAGGGCGCGTGAACACGCCAAGCAGATAATAGCGCTTTACCTCGGTTCTGTGGTAAAACTGGCCGAACCGGCCGAAAACACGCAAAAGTCCTTCATCAAGAGCTGGCTGCACCCCGACGACGGGTACCACATAAACCTGGAATAACCTGCGCTGTTCTTATATCGTGTTGCTGTCGCTACGCTCCAGAATGACAGGTTCTAGGGTGACATGCAAGAGAAAAACTGTTTAGAGGGGGATGCTTCCCCCCTTTTCATAGACAACTGCACAAATTGTCACTCATTGACAAAAAATTTTTTTATATTTTTCAGGAAAGCGCGGACTAGCCCCCAAAGTCCAAGGCGTAGCCGCGTGGATTGTTTGGCAAAATTTCCTAAAATTGGCGAAAAAAGGCACTTTTTTAGTTTTGAAAAGGTAGATAATGGCTGTAAAGTACGACAAGGACAGCATCAAGACTCTAGATTGGTACGAACACATTAGGCTCCGCCCCGGTATGTATATCGGCAAGCTGGGCGACGGACAGAGCCCCGACGACGGCATCTACGTGCTCGCGAAGGAAGTTATCGACAACTCCATCGACGAGTTCGCCATGGGCGCGCGCCATGGGCGCGGGCAAGAAGATTGAAATCGACATGGAAGACCACAGCTGCCGCGTGCGCGACTACGGCCGCGGCATCCCTCTCGAGAAGGTCATCGACTGCGTGTCGAAGATGAATACGGGCGGCAAGTACGACTCCGAAGCCTTCCAGAAGTCGGTAGGCATGAACGGCGTGGGTACCAAGGCGGTAAACGCCCTTTCGACCAAGTTTATCGTACAAAGTTTCCGTGACGGCAAGGTGAAGCGCGCCGAGTTCAGCAAGGGCATTCTGGTAAAGGATTTCAAGATTGCCCCGACAAACGAAAAAAACGGCACCGAAATCTATTTCGAGCCAGATAACGAGCTGTTCAAGAACTTCCGGTTCCTCCCCGCCTACATGGAAGAGAAGATCTGGAACTACGCCTACCTGAACAACGGTCTCACGCTGGTGATGAACGGCAAGGATTACAATAGCCCCAACGGGCTCCTGGACCTGCTCCACAGCCGCACCGACGATTCTATCCGCTACGAGGTCATCCACTGCAAGGGCAAGGACCTCGAATTCGCCATCACCCACTCGAACGTGGAAGGCGAACACTACTTCAGCTTTGTGAACGGCCAGCACACCACCCAGGGCGGCACCCACCAGGCGGCATTCCGCGAGGGCCTCGTGAAGGGCGTGCGCGACCACTTCAAGAAGGAATTCGACGCTTCCGACGTGCGCAACTGCATTATCGGGGCGATTTCCGTGCGCATCCAGGAACCGGTTTTCGAATCGCAGACCAAGACGAAGCTGGGAAGCACCACCACGGCCCCGAACGGCCCCGCGCTCCGCACCTGGATCGTGGATTTCGTGGCCCGCGAGCTCGACAACTACCTGCACAAGAACGAAGATACGGCCAAGAAGCTCCTGGAACGCATCACGCAGAACGAAAAACTGCGCAAGGAACTGGCCGGCGTCAAGAAACTCGCGAACGAGCGCGCCAAGAAGGCAAACCTCAACAACAAGAAGCTCCGCGACTGCAGCGTGCACCTCACCGACGCGAAGAACCCGCTCAAGAGCGAGACGATGATCTTCATTACCGAGGGTAATTCCGCATCGGGTACCATCACGACGGCTCGTAACCCCAAGACCCAGGCGGTGTTCAGCCTGCGCGGTAAACCGAAGAACAGCTACGGCCTTTCGAAGAAGATCGTGTACGAGAACGAGGAATGGAACCTTCTGCAGGCGGCCCTCAATATCGAAAACGGGCTCGAGGACCTGCGATACGACAAGGTGATTATCGCGACCGATGCCGACGTGGACGGTATGCACATCCGCCTTCTGGTGATGACGTTCTTCCTGCAGTTCTTCCCGGAACTCGTGCAGGAAAAGCACCTCTACATTCTGCAGGCCCCGCTGTTCCGCGTGCGTAACCGCAAGGACAAGAAAAAGACGTTCTACTGCTACGACGAAGAGGAACGCGACAAGGCGGCCAAGGAAATCAACAAGAAGGATTTGGAAATCACCCGATTCAAAGGCTTGGGCGAAATGGATTCCGAGGACTTCAAGCTGCTCATCGGCGAAAACATGCACCTGGAGACGGTCACCATGCCGAACGACGCCTCCCTGGGCAAGCTCCTGGAATACTACATGGGCAAGAACACGCAGGCACGCCAGGACTACATCGTAGAAAACCTGCGCACCGAAGCCGTGGAAGAACTTTAATAGGCGCAACAAGGCTAGATCATGGACGAAGAACAGAAAACTTTAGGACTTTCGAACGTAAACCACCTGGAAAAGCTGTACAACGGCTGGTTCCTGGACTACGCGAGCTATACGATTCTCCAGCGCCGCATTCTGCATACCATGTACGAGATGAACGACGGGAGCTTCCACAAGGTGGCGGGTATCGTGGGCGACACCATGCACTACCACCCGCACGGTGACTCCTCCATCTACACGGCCCTCGTGAACATGGGCCAGAAGGACCTGCTCATTGAACCGCAGGGTAACTGGGGTAACCCCCTGACCGGCGACGAGGCCGCCGCCCCGCGTTATATCGAAGGCAAGCTCAGCGAATTTGCTCTCGAGGTGATGTTCAACCCCGAAACGACGGAATGGATCCCGAACTACGACGGACGTTCCAAGGAACCGGTGACGCTCCCCGCAAAGTTCCCGATTCTCTTGGCCCAGGGCGTAGACGGCATCGCGGTGGGCCTTTCCACCACCATCCTCCCCCACAACTTCAAGGAGCTGTGCCAGGCGAGCATCGACTACCTGCGCGGCCGCAAGTTCACGCTGTACCCGGACTTCTACACGGGCGGCATCATCGACGTGAGCGAATACAACGACGGCGAACGCGGCGGACGCCTCAAGGTCCGTGCAAAAATCGAGAAACTCGACAACAAGACGCTCGTCATCCGCGAAATTCCCTTCGGCACCACCACGGACAGCCTCATCGACTCCATTGTGGCGGCCAACGACAAGGGCAAAATCAAGATCAAGCAGATTGTGGACCACACCACCGAAAACGTGGAAATCCAGATCCACCTGCAGGCAGGTTCCGACCCGCAAGTCGTGATGGACGCGCTCTACGCGTTTACCGACTGCCAGACGACCCTTGCCGCAAACAGCTGCGTGATTATCGACAAGAAGCCGCGTTTCAGCAACACGACCGAACTTCTGAAGCTCAGCACCGACCACACCGTGCACCTCCTGGACTGGGAACTCGACAACGAGCTCAAGCACCTGCAGGACCAGTGGCACATGACGAGCCTCGAGAAGATCTTCATCGAGAAGGAAGTCTACGAGGTCATCAAGAAGGCAAAGACCCACGACGAGATGGTCCAGCTGATTGACGAAGGCTTGAAGCCCTATGTTAGGAAGCTCCGCCGCGAAGTGACCCGCGAGGAAATCCTCAAGCTTGCCGAAATCCCGGTGCGCCGCATTAGCCGTTTTGACCGCAAGAAGGCCGACGAATTCCTGGAAGAACTCGACAAGAAGATCGACGAAGTGAACTTCAACAAGGAACACCTCACCGACTACGCCGTGAACTACTTCAAGAATATCCTCAAGAAGTACGGCGAAGGTCGCGACCGCAAGACGGAAATCGCGGAATTCGGCCAGGTGAGCGCCGTGCACGTGGCTCTCGCGAACCAGAAACTCTACGTGAACCGCAAGGAAGGCTTCCTCGGCACGGGCATGAAGAAGGAAGAATACCTCTTCGACGTCTCCGAGTACGACGACCTCATCGTGTTCAAGGCCGACGGCAGCTTCAAGGTCGTGAAGGTCTCCGACAAGGACTTCGTGGGCAAGAACATCGTGCTTGTGGAGAAGTTCAACAAGGACGACGAACGCCACATCTACAACGTCATCCACCAGGACGGCAAGGAAGGCACAGCCTACATCAAGCGCTTCAACGTGGGTGGCGTGACCCGCGACAAGGACTACTTCATGGGCAAAAACAAGCCCGGTAGCCGCCTCTTGTACCTTTCCAGCAACATGAACGGCGAAGCAGAAGTCGTGGAAGTGACCCTCAAGCCGCGTCCGCGCACCAAGCTCAACTTCGAAGTGGACTTCAGTACCATCGAGGTGAAGGGCCGCGGTGCCATGGGCAATATCGTCACCAAGTACCCGGTCAAGTCCGTCAAGCGCATCCGCAAGGGCGTAAGTACCCTCGGGGCGCGCGTGCTCTACTTTGATGCCCCCAGCGGCCTCATCAGCACGCAGAAGAAGGGCGACCGCATCGGCGAATTCGGTGAGAAGGACAAGATCCTTATCGTGAAGGAGAACGGTACGGCTCGCGTGCACGACATGGCCGACCCGATTCTCGTGGGTACTGGCGTGAAATACGTCCACAAGTTCGACCCCGCGCAGGTATTTACCGTGCTGTACTTCGAGGGAGGCAACTTCAACTACATGGTGAAGCGCTTCAATCTGGAAGGCTGTCCCATGACGACGGAATTCAGCCTCATCAGCGACCACAAGGATTCGCAGATGATTGAATTCTTCGCCACCGAGGACGCTCGCCAGCTCATGGAATACCAGGTGGGCCGCGAAGTCCAGAAGGAAGAACTCGACCTGACCGAAGTCGCCGACATCAAGAGCTACAAGGCGCTTGGCAGCAAGTTCACGGCCAAGAAGGTCAAGCGCACGAGCCGCATCACTCCGCCGGATTCTTTTGACGACGGCGCGAGCGAAGATGGCGGCGAGCCCGAAGACCCGACGCTGTTTTAGACGGTGACGACTATAAACGTTCTGACCCTGACCGGAGCCCGTACTGAACTTGTTTCAGTGTCAGGGTGACATGATGGCGATAAACGTTCTGACCCTGACCGGAGCCCGTACTGAACTTGTTTCAGTGTCAGGGTGACATGACGGCGAAAAACGGCGCCGACACTAATGCAAAAAGCCCACGGTTCAAACCGCGGGCTTTTTTTTTCAAGCAAAATACTCAGGGCAACATCGGGTATAAACGTTCTGACCCTGTCCTGACCTGCGTCAGGATGACAGTTCAGAGTGACGAGGGTAATTACAGGCCGTAGCGGGCGAAGGCATCTTCCTCGCCCACAATCTTGAAATCGACAATGTACTGCTTCTTCGAGACGGGATTGTTGTATTCAAAGACCTCGATAACCCAGGCGTTCTTTTCGCACTGGATGAGGAACCCGGTGCGTTCGAGCGTACCGACGGTCTTCGTACCGAGAATTTCGAAACCCACGGGCTTGCCATACTGCGCCGCGATATTCTGGAACACCGTGGCGTATTGCATCTTGAGGTTCGAAACATTCACGTTGCCCTTGAGGTAGGGGCTATCGTCCAACACTGCATCAAACGCCTTGTCGTATTTTTCAGCCTTCAGGTTATCAACCATGGCCTTGACGCATTCACTGGAGTGCGGACCAGCAAACGCAAACGAACAGAACAACAGGGTAAGGATTATCGACTTAATTTTCATGGGGTCTCCTTATTATTTCTTTTCATAAAACTTGAAAACGTCTTCTTCCGTGAACGCACCAACTTCCCAGAAGAAGCTTTTGCCGTTTGGCGAAACATATTCCCTTATCATCACAATCCATGCGGACTTGTCACAATTAATTTGGTAAACAGTCTCATCGTGGTTCTTGGAGAGGCGACGCGTACGCAATTTCGTATAGTTCAGCACTTTGCCGTGCTGTTTAATGATGGTGCTGAAATGCCCAGCATACTGTGCAATATTCACTTGTCGCTGTTCATCACCCATTTCCATATAGTTCATCAATGCGGCTGCAGCCTCTTTGTACTTGGCCCTCTTGAGGAACTTCGCTAACTGGTCCATCTGCTTGTCAGCAACCTCACCGGCATAGCCAGCAACAGCCATCAAGAAAACACACAACAAAAAACGCAATTTATTCATATTACCCAATATAGCAATTCTAAGAAAAACT
>CACXXH010000108.1 GCA_902771595.1 Fibrobacter succinogenes
CAAGCAGCGACAGCATTTTTCTCAATTCCGGCAAGATTTTCCTGTCGTAATCCTTCTGCGCCAGGTTGCGGGCCAGGCGCTGATTTTCCATAGGGATATAGCTCCCACATTGTGGCGTATTGCCCGAAACATGAAACCACTGCTCGTGATCGCCCCGCGTTGAAATCCGCAGACGGCCCGCGGGCGCCTTCTTCAAGAAGCGCTCTTTCGAGGTAATCAACTCGGAGAGCTTCATCGCCTTCGCCTGCAACAGCGGCAACACATCGTCTGCCCAGATTTGTTCTTCGTTTTGCAACTGATTTTCTTTTTGCATTTTTACCATCCTTTGTTTTTGTTTATTTGAACTTGTATTCATTTTTCTGCGGGGCCTTGGCACGCGAGGCCTTTTGCGCGGGATTAGGCGCGCGGGCCTTTTGCGTGGGCGCTTAGGCGCGCAGGATTAGGTGCGCGGGCAGACCAAATGCCACTTGCTCGCGGGTTTAGTCTGCCGATTATTAGTTTGTATTCAACAAATCGTCCCATTTTTCACGCTCCCAGCAGACCAAACGCCCACCAACATCTGATTTAGTCTGCCACATAGTACCTCCGCAAGCATTCTTCCTCCGATTTTTGCATTTTTCAGCAGACCATTTTCCACCGCACATGTGATTTGGTCTGCCGAAACCACAAAAAAGAGCTGAAAGCACCAGTCCGAGCCACATCGGCGACCGCATCCCATTTGAACTAAAAAAAAAACGCGACAACCGCCCGCTACGGTCGAACCACGCCCAAATCAGGCCACAGCTCAAACGTCACGCTGCCGTCGCGATCGGTGCGGAAAAACCGCGCCGTATCCCCGAGCACATAAGCGTACTTGCGGACAACCGACATGGCGGGGTGCCCGTAGCTGTTGCCCGCGCCAACGCTTGCCACGGCGTAATCCGGAGCGACTTGCGAAACGAACCGCAGCGAGCTGCTCCCCGCAGATCCGTGGTGCGGCACCTGCAGCAAGCCCGCGGAGAGCGTGGGGGAAAGTTCCAGCAGGCGGCGTTCACCCGCAGAATCCAGGTCGCCCGTCAGGAGAGCGGCAGAAGCCCCGAATTCCACCCGCAGAACCACGCTCGCAGGGTTCCCGCCTTCGCGCACGTAATCCGGCGGCCAAAGCACGTCGAACCGCAGGGCATCCCCGACGCCCGAAGACTGCCCGACACCAGAAAATTGCCCGGCCCCCGCGACACACTCGGGCGAACCTTTCCCGGCACCCGAAGACTGCCCGCAATCCGCAGCGAACCCGAGCGCATCCCCGCGCACAAGCGTATCCACCGGGACGCCCAACCTGCGAGCCACCCGCAGTACGCTATCCCGCACAAAACCGCCCGCGGTATCCGGCCCCACGAACAGCCGCCGCACATGCACCCGCGCGGCACTCCCAACCTGAGAAGAGTCAACAATCCGCGGCACCGTCCCAACCCGAGCAAAGCCAGCGCCCGCCTCACCCGAAAACCCACCGCGGCCTGCGGCAAATTCCATGAACCCGCCCGCATGGTCCCTATGGTTATGGCTCACCACCACCCACTCGAGCGTATCCACCCCGCGCGCGATCAGCGAATCCACCACCCCCACGGAATCGGGCCCCGTATCGTACAGCGCGAAGCGCCCGCCATACTCCAGCAGCACCGCGAGCCCCTGCCCCACATCAAGAAACTCGACCCGCAGCGGAAGAGCCTCCTCCTCGCCCTCATCTATCACACAAGTGCATGCGGTCAGGGCGAAAACGGCCGCCAGAACCCACTTTTTTATCGAAAAAACAGAGTATCTCATACCCTTAATACGGTTATCCCCCCTAAAATCAGCCAAAAGCACACCTTTTTTACTATCTTTTAGGCATGCAGTTACCCAAATACAAGAAAAAGAAACGCATCAAGCTCAAAATTTGCCAGGAACCCGGCTGCGGACGCGAATTCTGGGGACACCCGATTGCCAAGTACTGCGAACTGCACCGCGACATCAAGTTGCGCCAGAAGCAGAAGAAGAACGTGGAGAGCATCGAGTCCAAGAACATCGTTATCCGCCACAACTACACCGAGTCCATGGACCTGATGTTCAAGTGCTGCCTCGAAGGGTGCAACGAACTGTTCCCCATCAAGATTTACCCGAAGCAGACCGTCTACCCGCGTTTCTGCAAGGAACACACGAACGACTTCAAGCGCGAGAACTTCATCCGCATCATGCAGAAGAAGAACTCCGACTAGTTTTTTCGCGAAATTAGCGGTTTTTGAAACTTTTTTTTCGCCATCCCTTGAAATTTGGGATGGCTTTTTTATATTTGGGCACGCTACATGGTGGATGTAGCTCAATTGGTTAGAGTCCCAGATTGTGATTCTGGATGTTGCCGGTTCGAGTCCGGTCATCCACCCGAAAAAGACCCCGCATCAAGCGGGGTCTTTTTTTGATTGGAGTACTCTTAAATTAATCTTTCACGCAACGGACGGGGCGACCAATACTCTTGTCTCCTGGGGTTAAGTTCGCTTCATCAGCATAACCTTCACTGACCAAGAGCAAGCAATAGGCGTCAAGACTACCGCCGCCATCGCTTGCACTCCAAAAACAAATCTTTTCACCCATAAAGTTGAATAAACCATAGACGCTCCTTTGACCAGCAGGAAACGCCGAGAATCCGAATTCATCCGTGCCGTTTCCGTCATTTTCCCAGCCGTATGTGGATTTGAGTTTTTTTCCAGCAATCTTTTCGCCCCCAACAGATGCGACCAGAGTGCCCCATTCTTCTTTTTCAGGCAGGTGCCAGCCCTCGGGACATACACTGCGAAATGGGTATTTCTTCGAACAAGTTGCCATATAGCCGCCTCGGCAGCCTTTCGTAGTTCCCGCACTGTCCATCACGGCAGACCAAGTGTAAAAGCGACCATATCTGGCGCAGTATTCAGCAGAATCGTTATAGCACCAGCTAATGGAATCGGAAGTGTAGGCCTTACCGAGTACCTCAAATTTATAGGGAACACCAGTGTATGCATAATTCAAGTTCTCTGCCATCCACGTCTGCTCACCAATTTTGACAGTCCTATATGTATGTCCGTCACGTTCGTCTTTAATGCAATTTTCATCCGTTTCAACATCACATGGCTCTCTTTCCTGCATCAAACTTGAAGACGAAGATTCACTGCTAGATGACTTTGGCTCGGGAATCGTAGACTCGTCACTAAGACAGCGGATGGAATATCCGCGGTCGCTGCTGCCGACGCGGGAACTGATAACGTCCATGAATACGCCATCGGAGTTATCCATTAGACCCATATCGATTGCCCCGCCCAAGACACGGTACGAATAAGAGGATGTCCAGAAATCAGCGCGGAGGCCTTCATCGAAATAGTCGCCATCGAAACTGCCGCCGAACCGGCCTCCGACAGGGAGTGCCGAGAATCCGAATTCATCTGTGCCGTTGCCGTCGTTTTTCCAGCCACTCTTGGACTTGAGCGCCTTGCCGGCATCATCTTCGCCACCAGCCACATCAATCAGAACTCTCCATTCCGTCGTATCGGGCAAATGCCAACCTTCAGGACAAATTCCGCGCACAGGGGGTATCGGGGTGCAATGTTCGCCATTGCCACAGCCCTTGGCATTCTCGCCGTATTTTCCGACACTGTCTATTGCAGCGCCCCAAGTGTAAAGCCTTCCATATTTGGTGCAGTTACTTTTTTCGTCGTCGTAGCAGGCACTGTTTCCTACCTTGAAGTTCAGATTTTCGGCCATCCAAATCTGCGTACCAATCTGGACTGTTCTGTAAGTTTGGCCATCGCGACTGTCCTTGAAACAGTTTTCATCTTCGCCCACAACGCAGGGCTTCGTACTGCTACCAGACTTGACATCTCCCTTACTGCTGCTAGACTTCGCCTTCGAACTACTTGAACCGTCGCAGTCCTCGCAAATAGACGAGGAAGAATCCTCGTCGGGGCGGGTTGTGAAACCGCTGCTCTCGTCATCGCCGCAAGCCGCAAGCAGGAATGCGGACATGGCACATATTGCTAAAACTCTTTTCATTGTTTTTGCCTCTCTACCCTAAAATTAATCCTTCACGCAGCGGACAGAGAACCCGTAGTTCTTGTGGAAGCCATACTCACTCACTCCTTTGCTGTTGTAGTTCATGGTCTTAGCATCCGCATAGTAGTCGTCGTCGCCATCAGAAGTCCAAAAGGTTGTGCAGAAGCCCTCACCTACGTACCCTTCAATTGGATTCCTGATGCCAACAGGCAATACGGCAAAGGAATAGATATCGGAGCCATTGCCGTTATCGGCCCAACCACTTGTCGTTTTGAGCCTCTCTGCCGCCGTCGATGTATACCCGTCTAATATAAATAGCCTACCCCATTCTAATTCCGTTGGCAAATGCCAACCCTCAGGGCATACGCCACGCACCGGGTATGTCGGCGAACACACCGTTTCATCACCGCAACCTTTGCCATTCGTGCTCCACCTGCCCACGCTATCCATCGCGGCGGACCACGTGTAAAGGCGACCGTACTTGGTGCAGTTGGCAGGATCGTTGTCATAGCACCAGCTCGAGGAATCGAAGGTGATTAGGCCATTTTCAAAGGGAACACCAATGTATGCGTAGTTGAGATTCTCCGCCATCCAGATTTGTTTGCCGATTTTCACAATCTTGTATGTTTGCCCGTCACGCCCATCAGTCATAGTTCCTGTAACTCCATCTTCAAAGAAACTGATACTCGACGCATCACTTGATAACGATTCCGCAGAGCTACTACTTGACTTTGCATCGCCGTTTTTACTGCTACTCGATTTCGCAGAAGAACTGGACACACTTGTCTCGCTTTCGCTCGACTGCGGTGTGACGCTAGAGGAACTACTTGAATCGTCGCAGTCCTCGCAAACAGACGAAGAAGATTCCTCGTCGGGGCGGGTTGTGAAACTGCCGCTATCGTCATCGCCGCAAGCCGCAAACAAGAATGCAGACACGGCACATATTGCCAAAACTCTTTTCATTGTCCTAACCTCTCTACCCTAAAATTAATCCTTGATGCAGCGGACGGAATGAATAGAGAACATGGGGTGGCCATTCAGAATCGCATTGTCATTGTTGTAAATCAAGATTACGCTGTGCACGTAGTTATCAATCATCACAGAAGACGTCCAGAAGTACGCGTAGCCGCCCTTAGCGTAGTAAACCCCATCGTTTTCCCTGTAACCAGAAGGCAACGCTGCAAAGGAATAACCATCCATTCCGGTAGCTCCGTTGCCGCTACGGTTCCAGCCGCTGGTAGTCTTGAGCATCGCGCCTGCAATCGAATCCCCCCCGACTGTCGTAAACAAAGTTCTGAACTCCTCCTCTGTCGGCAAATGCCAGCCACTTGGACACACTCCCTGTACCGGATAAGTCGGTGAACAGGCCTTGCCATAGCCGCAACCCTTACTATTTTCAGTCCATGCACCCACGCTGTCCATAGCCGCCGCCCATGTATAAAGGCGGCCATACTTGGCGCAGTAGGCAGGGTCGTTGCCATAGCACCAACTTATAGAATCAGAAGCATCGTTCTCATATTTATAGGGAACACCAGTGTATGCATAGTTAAGATTCTCCGCCATCCAAGTCTGTGTACCAATGATGACCGTCCTGTAAGTCTGGCCGTCGCGCTCGTCCTTAAAGCAATTCCCGTCTGTATCAACATCACATTGTTCTCTTTTAAGTTCCGAACTCGAAGAGTTCCCGGAACTAGAAGACGGCGAGATAGAGCCGTCATCATCCATGACACAGCGGACAGAAAGCCCAGCGGTCTCATCGCAGTTGGAAAATCTCGCTTCGTCTTTGTAATCCAAATACACGTAATACGAGCTGTTTTTGTCGCGTTCAGTAGAACTCGCGAAGAACGCTACGGTGCCGGCTTTGCCATCGAGCCCCTCAACACTGGTATAGTGGCCAGCAGGGAGTGCCGAGAATCCGAAATCATCCGTACCCGTATTATCGCCTCGGCCACTCCAGCCGGAAATAGACTTGAGCACCTTACCAGCGATTGATGAGCCACCAACTTCCTCGAACAGGACCGTCCAATCCATTTGAGTCGGCACGTGCCAACCACTGGGACAGACTCCGCGTACAGGGTATTTCGACGGGCATGTCGAACCAAAGCCGCAACCCTTGCCGTTCGCACCCCATATTCCCATGCTGTCCATCGCGACACTCCACGGATACAAACGACCGTACTTCGCACAGTATTCAGCAGAATCATGATAACAGAGACTACCTTTCGTTTCAAAGTTCAGGTTTTCCGCCATCCAAGTCTGAACGCCGAGTTGCATGGTCCTGTAGACCTTGCCATCGCGCAGGTCCTTGAGCGTATTTGCAGTTGCATCGTATTCACTGCCGTCCGCCTTTGCGGAACTGCTAGATTTTTCGACAGGCTTTGAACTGCTGCTGGATGGCGGAACAGCAGTATCATCATTCAAACAGCGAACAGACATCGCGTCGTGCCTGCCGCTGGCCTGGAATACATCGAAGTAATAGTACAAAATTATGTTGGTCGCCATATCACTACTGCGCTCAGTAGAACTCCAAAATTTTGCAGTACCACCTTCGCGAGAGAAAAGCCCACCCCTTTCGTCCCTGAAGCCAGCAGGCAACGCCGCGAAGCCGTAATTATCCGTTCCATTGGTAGCTTCTCCCTTATTACCAACCCAGCCACTTGTAGACTTGAGCACTTCTCCCGCTGTCGATTTTCCACCAACAGCGGAGAACAATGTATTCCACTCTGTTGAATCCGGCAAGTGCCAGCCATCAGGGCAAGCATCCATCGCCGCATCCCATATATAAAGGCGGCCATACTTTGCACAATATTCGGCAGAATCATTATAGCAGAAACTACTGTCTGTTTTGTAGTTCAAATTCTCCGCCATCCAGATTTGATTGCCGATTGTTACGGTCCTGTAAACCTGGCCATCGCGGGTATCCGTCAGGGTATTCTTTTCGGCATTGTACGTCGTGTCTCGAGAGGAACTGGACACACTTGTCTCGCTACTGCTCGACTTCGGTGTGACGATTAAGACAACGCTGTCGCCGTCCGCGTAGGCTTCGATGAACTTCTCGAAGGCGGGCACGGTATCCCCGAGGTCCCAGGCTTCCACATTCTTGCGGATGGAATCAAGCCCGCCGTTCGCCGTGACCTCGATAGCCCATTCCGAAATCGTTTTTTTCGTGCCGGAATCTTTCCACTTGCCGGTTTCCGCAAACGAATCCGCGAACTTTTCCATACGCGTAACAAGTCCCGCATCGTCCGTTTCCGCCTGCATCATCACGCTCACGGCAAGCAGAGCCGCGTTCTCGTCGCCCGAC
>CACXXH010000109.1 GCA_902771595.1 Fibrobacter succinogenes
AGACGGAATCGGCGGCGACCTATACGGCGGGCATGGTTGCAGGACTCTTGAAGGCGAATCCTTTCTACCGCTGGCATCCCGAAGTTGTCAAGGCGGTGATGCTTAATGCTGGTGAAAACAATATCGCTACTCCGTACCCGCATAATCACACCCCGTTGACGACAAAGGTGCCGACATACAAAAGCGTCGTGTTCAACCGTTTCCACAATAATCAATGGAATGAGAATGGCCCGTTCCATGAATCGCGCTATTGGATAGGCGATTGGGATTGGATGTATACGCATGATAACGACTACCAGGGAGAAATCCGCTTTAGCATCAAGCGCCCGGACAACAAGTACAATTTTTCTGCGGCCCTTGCTTGGTTGGTTAGCGGTGATGACATTGCCCGTTTCGGGATTATCACGCAAGATTTTGATATGTTTGTGTATGAAAATACTTCTTCCGATGTGGATGCAATCAATGTCGATAACTATAAAGCAACCGCATTTCCTATCGGAGAGCCTTATGGTAAGGTAGCGTTTACGTCTAGTGCGCCGTACATTACGATTCGCATCGTGTTCAATTTTGATTACCAGTGGTCTGATAATTACAAACAGGTTGTTTTGGGCTTCGACTTGGCTTCGATAAATTGATTGCCTTGACAACATGATAAAGAAAACCCCGGAAGCCCATCGGCTTTCGGGGTTTTAATCTTGTTTTGCGAGCGGTCGCCCGTGAGCAACAAACGCCTGGTATTAACCAGGCGTGGTTGCGAGAGTGAGCGCCTGCCAGAGAAGTGGTCCCTGATTTTGGCGCGAACGGTCGCCCGTGAACGAAAAAAGGCCTCAAGAAACATCTTGAGACCTTTTTTTAGAACTAGTAACTCTGAACTAGTAACTGCGCCTTCGGCGCCTACGTCTTGTCTTCGCCGCGGAGCATGATGACCTTGCCCGTGCGGATGTATTCGACGATTTCGAACTTCTGCAAGAGGCTCTTGAGCGTGTCGACCTTCATGCTGTTTCCGGTAATCTGGATGATCATCGAAGTGGCGGTCATGTCCACGGTATTGGCGTGGAAGTGGTCGCACAGCTGCAGGATTTCGGTACGCTGATCGGGAGTGCAACGCACCTTGATGAGTGCGAGTTCCTTCTCGACGGCGTCCGTTCCGGTATGGTCCTTCGCCTGCACCACGTCAACGAGTTTCTCGAGCTGTTTGATGATCTGCATCAGGATCTCGGGATTGCCGTGGGCGATGATGTTCATGCGGCTGAAGTTCGGGTCGAGCGTGGGGGAGACAACGAGGGAATCGATGTTGTAGCCACGGCGGGAGAACACGAGGGCGATACGCACGAGCACGCCCGGGCGGTTTGCCACCAACAAACTAATGGAATGTCCTTTATCGATCATGGTAATGTCCTCCTATTAGGTCGATCCTGTGGGCTTTTCGAGTTTAGCCTTGGGCGGTTCGGTAATCATGCTCGTGATGGGCGCACCTGCCGGAATCATCGGGAACACGTTGTCTTCCTTCTCGCATTCGCAGTGAATGAGAATCGGACCTTCCTTGTATTCGAGCGCCTTCTGGATGACGCGTTCGGCATCGGCGGCGCGCTTGATGCGCAGTCCCGGAATGCCGTAGGCTTCGGCGAGCTTCACGAAGTCGGGGTTGCCCATCATGTCGACGCTGGAGTAGCGGTGATCGTAGAAGAGTTCCTGCCACTGGCGCACCATGCCGAGGTACTTGTTGTCCATCACGAAGATCTTGATGGGGAGCTTGTGGATGGCGGCGGTCGCGAGTTCCGCTTCCGTCATCTGGAAACCACCGTCACCGCTGAAGCTCAAGACCGGCCAGCCGGTCTCGTTGCCGAAGGCTGCACCGATGGCGGCGGGGAAGCCGAAGCCCATCGTGCCTGCGCCGCCGCTGGAGTGCAGCTGGCGCGGGTAATTGATGTGGAAGAACTGTGCCACCCACATCTGGTGCTGGCCCACGTCGGTCGTGACGATGGCCTTGCCCTGCGTGAGTTCGCTTGCAGTCGCAATCACGTGCTGCATGCGTAGCCCGCCCTGCTTGGGGTAGGTGAGCGGGAAGCGCTTCTTCCAGGTCTGGCAAGTCTTGATCCATTCGGCGGTATCGAGCTTGTGGACCATCGGGAGGAGCTGTTCGAGCACGAGCTTCGCGTCGCCGCACATGAACACATCCGGCTGGAGCACCTTGCCTTCTTCGGCGGGGTCGATGTCGATGTGCATCTTGATGGCGTCCTTGCAGAACACTTCGAGCTTGCCGGTGATGCGGTCATCCCAGCGGCTACCGATGGAGAGAATCAAATCGCAGTCGAGCACGGCCTTGTTGGCGTACACGGTGCCGTGCATGCCGAGCATGCCGAGCGAGAGCTCGTGATCAGTGGGGAAGGCGCCGAGGCCGAGCATGGTGCAGCACACGGGAGCGCCAATCTTTTCGGCGAGTTCCTTCACCTGGCGGCTGGCACCGCTGATCATGGCACCGTGGCCCACGAGCAACAGCGGCTTCTTGGAATTCTTGAGGTATTCGGCGGCCTTCTCGACGCTTTCGGTAGAGGCGTACGTCGGAATCTTGTAGCCGGGCAAATCCATTTGGTCGGTGAACGGGGCGGTGCAGGGGCCTGCGGTCACGTCCTTCGGGAGGTCGATGAGCACCGGGCCCGGGCGGCCGCTGCGGGCGATGTGGAAGGCTTCCTTCATCACGCGCGGGAGGTCGTTGGAATCCTTCACCAGGTAAGAGTGCTTCACAGCCGCGAACGTCATGCCGCTCGTGTCGCATTCCTGGAAGGCGTCCTTGCCGAGGTTCGGGGTGGTCGTCTGGGCGGCGAGCACTACGATCGGGCTTGAATCCATGAGGGCGGTGTAGATGCCGGTGAACGTGTTGGTTGCACCGGGGCCGCTCGTCACGAGGGCGACGCCGACCTTGCCCGTCTGGCGGGCGTAGCCGTCGGCCATGTGGGTTGCACCCTGTTCATGGCGGGAGAGGACTACTTTAATATTGGAATCGAGAATTGCGTCGAACATCGGGATGGCGGAACCACCCGGATAGCCGAAAATAGTGTCGATGCCTTCACGCTTGAGGCATTCGATAATCACTTCGGCACCGCTCAGAGTCTTGTTTGCCATAAGTTTTCCTGTTTGCTAATAGGTTGCTTTTAATTGTTTTGACGAAAATATAGGTGCTTTTTGAAAAAGTGGCAAGATATTTTACCGTAAAAATTGAAAAATCTTTTGAAAAAATGGATAAAATGTGATTATAAATAAATTTTCTGCTGAAAAATGTATGACTTTTTGTAGTATTTTTGTTGTTTTGGAACGAAATTGAATTGAAAAAATGTGATTTGTAATGCGAAATTTGTGATTTTAGATTTTATGTCTATGAAAAATTGCTGATTTTGCGACGAAAGACCTGCCCCGCACCTCCTGTTCGCATGACTTTTATTAAAAAAAGTATCGTTTTGGCTGATTTTGGGCCCTGAATCCGTCTATATAAGTAGGAACGTAAAAAAAGGACCGCAAATGCAAGAAAATCTTCTACCACGTGAAAAACTTCAGACCAAGGGCGCGAATGCGCTTTCCAACGAAGAACTCATCGCCCTGATTCTCGGGAGCGGAACCCGCGATTGCGGCGTGTTCGAGCTTTCCCGCCATATCTCGGAGTACCTTTCTTCGGTGGCGTCGCTGCCGACGATGGATTCGCTGCGCAAAATCCACGGCCTCGGGACGGTCAAGGCGTCGCAGATTCTGGCCTGTCTCGAACTTTCGAACCGCTATATCCTGAGCGCGAAGGCGGTTTCGGTCGTATCGCCGGAAGATTTGCTTTCCCGCCTTGCGGGCCTCAAGTTCGAAGAGCGTGAGCGCTTTGTTGTGGTGACGCTCAATTCGGCGAACTACGTTATAGACGTTCACGAGGTGACGTCCGGGCTGGTGAACCAGGCGCCCATCCATCCGCGAGAGGCCTTCGTGAAGGCTATAAAGGATAATGCCGTTTCCGTAATCTTTGCGCACAACCATCCTTCGGGTTCCACGGAACCTAGCGAGCAGGACTATGCCATCACCCGCGTGCTTTGTGCGGCGGGGAAGGTGCTCCAAATTCCGGTCATAGACCATATTATAGTGGGAAAGGGCGGCTATACCAGCTTGTGTCGCGAGAATCCCGAGATTTTCGAGAGGAGTTTTTGATATTCTGTGGACTTTTTTATCCCGAATGTAATGTAAAAAGATTGAAACATTTAACGAAAAATACGTTTTTTTGTGTTTTTTGTCGCTTTTTGAAATTACATATGAATAAAACCAACAATATAAATTATATTATGGTTAGTTTAGTTTAGGGAAAAAACCCTATTAATTAAGGAGTCTCTATGAAGAGAGTAGTAACAGGGCTTGCGCTTGCTTTGGCCGTCCAGGCTTTGGCAGACCACCCACAGACCATCAACAAGACTGGTTTTGTTGGTGTTAATAAGACTCAGTCCGCCCAGTCCCTGGGACATTCTAAATTGTCTTTCTATGGATTGTTGGATGTGACTACGGATGTCGAAAATATCGCTCCGGAAGGTGTCACCGAAAGATATAAAGGATCCAATGAAAACATTGTTCCTGGGTCTATTCTTCGCAAGGGCATGGTCGAAGATTACATAGCCTTGGGAGCCCAGGTGGGTTTCGGTATAGGCCTTTGGCATTACTTCGACTTGGGTGTTGGCATCCCTGTTTACTATGATAAGTTTACCGTGAACAATACGGCTTGTCCGACCGATCCTTCGGGCTCGGTGGTGCAGACTGTTAATCCGGAAACGGGCGAAACATACCTGTGTCAGCATGGCAAGGTTCCTGGCGTGACCAACGGCGTTGGTTACATTGGTAATCTTAAGGCCGATTTGAAGATTCGTCTTCCGCTCCCCGACGAACAGCCGGTGGACATCGCTGTGTTTGCCGAAGGAAACTTCGGTACGGTGAATACTGCGAAGGACGGTCTCTGGATTCGTGAAGCGGAATTCATCAACAAGAATCCGGACGATCCGGGTGTGTACTCTGCTCAGGCATATGGTGTCCGCAGCACGATTGCCAAGGTCGGCGGTGCTTTGACCCTCGACTTCGACAAGATCGACGCTATTCCGCTTATCATCCATGGTAACGGTGGTTACGTCTACTCTACCAACAAGAACTTCCTCTCTTATCCGTATGCATCGGGTGCGGTTGAAATCTACTTCATGGATTTCCTCTCGTTGTTTGCGGAATACTACATGATTTTCCAGTTGAACGAATTCGCCGACAATGTCAAGCTCGACGTGAAGGATTTGACTGGCGCTATCGTGTTCCACCTCCCGATTGGTCTCGATATCCACCTGGGTGGTTCGTACTTCCTGGGTAGCAAGGATATTTCCCACTACACGACGGTACAGGCGATGGAAAACGATTCCCGCGTGTTGGAATACAAGACGACCGTTACTCCTAAGTACAAGGTTTACGGCGGTATCACTTGGAGCGGCTTCCTCCTGGCTCAGGACCGCGACGGTGACGGCGTGACCGACAAGGAAGATAACTGCCCGGACGATTTCGGCCATCGTTTGAACCAGGGCTGCCCGCTCGGCAATCCTGACGTCGACGAAGACGGTGTTTGCGATGCTTGGGTTTCCGAGAAGGGATTCGAAGCTGAATTCAGGGATGTCTGCGAAGGCATCGACGCCTGCCCGAACGAACAGGGTGAAGGCGATGACGGCTGCCCGCTCGAAGATCCGGACCCGGATGGCGACCATGTGTGCGATCCGTGGGTTGCTAAGAAGAAACTCCAGAAGAAGTTCAAGGACGTGTGTGAAGGCATCGACAGCTGCCCGGCCGAAAAGGGTACTGTTGGCAACAAGGGCTGCCCCGAAGACAATCCGGACCCGGATGCTGACGGCATGTGCTCTCCGTGGGTGACCGACAAGAACAAGCTCGGTGACTACGCGAACGTCTGTAAGGGTTATGACATGTGTCCGGGTGAAGCGGGTCCGAAGGCCAATAAGGGCTGCCCGTGGGATGATCCGGATAGCGATGGCGATGGCCTCTGCGACGAATGGGTGACCCAGAAGAAGATGGGCTTCTACTTCGAAAAGGCTGCCGAAGACGAAAAAATCAAGAACGAATGGTTCATTGAAAAGACCTGTAAGGGTATCGACAAGTGCCCGACCGAATTTGGCCCTGCCAACAACGAAGGTTGCCCGCTCGGCGAACCCGATACCGACAAGGACGGCATCTGTGATGAATGGGTGACGCAGAAGAACATGCTCGACCAGTACGAAGGTATCTGCTCCGGCATCGACAAGTGCCCGACCGAACCTGGTGAAGCCTTCGCTCAGGGCTGCCCGATGGACAACCCGGATATCGATGGCGACAGCCTCTGCGCTCCGTGGGTCACCGAGAAGAAGATGCAGGATCAGTTCAAGGATGTCTGCCGTGGCATCGACAAGTGCCCGTCTGAAGCTGGTCCGGTATGGAACAAGGGTTGCCCGACCGAAAATCCGGATGCCGACGCTGACGGTGTCTGCGACGCCTGGGTGGGCAAGCAGAAGATGTTCGAACAGTTCAAGGATGTTTGCTCCGGCACTGACCGCTGCCCGGATGAACCCGGTCCGGATTGGAACAAGGGTTGCCCGGCCGAGAACCCGGATGGTGACGGCGACGGCATTTGCGATGCCTGGGTTGGCAAGCAGAAGATGTTCGACCAGTTCAAGGATGTCTGCACCGGCACTGACCGCTGCCCGGATGAACCCGGTCCGGATTGGAACAAGGGTTGCCCGGCCGAGAACCCGGATGGTGACGGCGACGGACTC
>CACXXH010000110.1 GCA_902771595.1 Fibrobacter succinogenes
AGAACGGAGGATACCTCTATCGCTACCGCAAAGAACAAGAAGATCTACCGTGGCACGGGCCGCCGCAAGAACGCCATCGCCGCTGTGATCCTGAAGCCGGGTACCGGCAAGCGCACTATCAATGGTCGTGATTTCAAGGATTACTTCCACTCTGAAGTGCAGAACATGATTGCCAACCTTCCGTTCGCCATCCTCGGCAACGCGGAAGAATGGGACGTCGAAGTCACCGCTCGTGGCGGTGGAATCGCCGGCCAGATGGGCGCTGTCCGTCTTGGCATTTCCCGCGCCTTGGTCGCCAACGACGCCGAAGTGAAGCCCGCCCTCAAGAAGGAAGGCCTCATGACTCGTGACGCCCGTGCCGTTGAACGTAAGAAGTTCGGCCGCAAGAAGGCTCGTAAGCACTTCCAGTTCAGCAAGCGCTAATCTGCGAATCGCTTTTACGGAAAACCCTGGCTCTGCCGGGGTTTTTCTTTTTTGCCGGTTCCGTCGCATGCTGCAGGGGCCGTCGGGCTTCGATTTGTTGACTATTTATCCACGGAAATCGCTGTTTTTCGTGGGATATTGACGCTCCTTTTGGGTACTTTTGGAGTAGTGTATAGGAGTGTGTCATGGATGTCAAAAAAATCTCGGATTTTCTGACCCTTGTCTTGTGGCTTGTGGGCGGAGTTCTGATGTTGGCGACGCTTGCCAGTGCCGCCCCCAATCCCAATTTCCACATCTACATTGCCTACGGGCAGTCCAACATGGCGGGTAACGGCGATATCGTCCCTTCCGAGGATCAGGCCCAGGCCCCCAAGAACTTCATCATGCTGGCGTCCCATACGGCGAACGCGAAGGACCGTAGCGGCAGCACCACGCAGTCCATCAAGGAAGGCGAGTGGGCGGCCGCGATTCCCCCGATGTTCCACGCCTTCGAGAACCTTTCCCCGGCCGACTACTTCGGCCGCGCTATGGTGGATTCCCTCCCGGGCGTCACCGTGGGCATCATCCCGGTGGCTATCGGTGCGGTGAGTATCCGCGCTTTCGACAAGGACCAGTACCAAGCCTATTTCAACGGCGACGGCAAGGATATCAAAAGCTGGGGCTGGATCAATGACTATGGTGGAAACCCTCCGGGGCGCATTCTCGAACTGGCGAAAAAAGCCAAGGAAGTGGGCGTCATCAAGGGTTTTATTTTCCACCAGGGCGAAAGTGACGGTACCGATGCCAACTGGCGCAAGACCGTCTACAAGACCTACAAGGACATTATCGATGCGCTCGACCTGGACGAGAACGAGGTCCCGTTCGTGGCGGGTGAACTGCTGCAAGAAGGCAACAACTGCTGCGGCAGCAAGAACGCTGGTATTGCCGAACTCAAGAACAATTTCAAGAAGTTCGGGCTTGCCTCTTCGAAGGGCCTGCAGGGCAACGGCAAGGACCCCTACCACTTTGGACGCGCGGGCGTGATTGAACTCGGCAGGCGCTACTGCTCCGAGATGCTCAAGCTTATCGACAAGAAGATTGACCCCGATGCTCCGGAGGTGAACCTCGTCGACCCGAGCCAGTCCGTGGTTCCCGACGAACCTCCCGAAGAATACGGCCCCTACACCGAGCCTATCGAGATCCCGGGCAAGGTCGAGGCCGAGAACTACAACAAGGGCGGCGCCGACAAGGCCTATTACGATTTGAACAAGGGCAACGAAGGCGGCAAGTTCCGCAAGGACGACGTGGACATTTACCAGCCGAACATGGGCCTCGCCGTGGGTTACAACCAGAAGGGTGAATGGCTCAAGTATACCGTGAATGTCGCCGCCGATGGTGAATACGAAATTTCGGCCAACGTGGCTAGTGACAACACGACCGGCAGCTTCGTCCTCTATATGGATGGGCTGCGCATCGGTGACGAAATGGCGAGCGCTGGGCAGGGCTTCGACACGTATTCTGTCGTGAGCGGCGGCAAGGCGACCTTGCAGAAGGGCGAACACGAACTGAAGCTCGAAATCACCAACGATTGGATCGACATCGACTACGTGGAATTCAAGGCGTCGGTGGATCTTCCTTATGCCATTCCGGATATACGCTTCAGCATGACCGAAGCCGAAAGCAGTTTTAGTTTGTTCGATATGCAGGGCCAGCGTGTGGCGAGCTTCAGGGCCGCCGGCATGGATGATGCGGTACGCATGGTCAAGGATGGGTTCAAGGGAATCCGCCAGGGCGTGTACCTGGTACGTGGCGTCGGAAAGGCGGGCATGAAGAAGGTGACTGTCTTCGAGAAGTAGCGCCCGGACGTTAGGGAATATCTCCTCTAGAACAAGGCCCCCGATAGTTTCGGGGGCTTTCTCTAGAAGTTGTCCGGCCTGTCGAACATGTGCGTGACGAACTCGGTCACGAGCGTCACGTAGGCCTCTTCGCTGAAGATGGGC
This sequence comes from Fibrobacter succinogenes, assembly GCA_902771595.1. Classification (GTDB taxonomy): domain Bacteria; phylum Fibrobacterota; class Fibrobacteria; order Fibrobacterales; family Fibrobacteraceae; genus Fibrobacter; species Fibrobacter succinogenes_C. The sequence goes on from CACXXH010000110.1 coordinate 2,403, forward strand.
TTCTGCATCATGTCGATGGCTTCCTGCGAGAGCTTGCCCGTCTTTGCGAGTTCCTCGCCGCCCTTGCGGAATTTTTCACGGAGCATGGCGAGGCGCCGCGGGCCGCCGCGGTGGTCGAGCGCGCGCATCTGGGGGGCCGCGATGAGCGTGTAGCCCTCGTGCCCGAGGATGATGTCGAACTGCTTCACGATGGGTTCGTACACCACGTCTATATCCATCCAGGCGCAGCTCGAAAGCAGGATAATCTTCTGGCCTTCCTTCTGGAACTGCAGCCCGTGCAGGTGCGAGTTCATGGCGTTTGCGCCGTTTTCCAGTTTCTGGCCCATGTAGGGGTGGACCATCCCGACTATGCGGTCCATCAAGACCTTCATCTGGCCGGGAACGCCGAACAGGTACAGCGGGAAACTCCAGATGACGATGTCCGCGTTGGTGAGCTTCTCGCGCACCCAGGGAACGTCGTCGCCCTTGATGAAGCAGCTGCCGTCTTTGCGGCCCCAGCAGCTGAGGCATCCGCGGCAGGGCTTTATGTTCAGCCTGTCGATAAAGAGGTATTCGGTCTCGTAGTCGCCGTTCTCTTCGAGCCCCTGAACGAACGCCTTCGTGGGAATAAGCGTTCCGCTCCGCTCGTTTTTCGGGCTTCCTACCATCACGAGTATCTTCTTTTTATCTGCCATGTGCCCAAATTTAGTTAAAATTACGGATTTTTGCGCTTTACCGGCCCATTATTATTTTCTATATTTGCACCCACTCGGGCAATTTCGCCCGGGTAAAAACCAATCACCGGTTTGCGAGAGTCGCTTCGGTGGCGCGGTCTACAACCCCAGGTTCGGGCTTCGCTTCGCGGCTTATTTGCATACCGGGTAGTAACAACCGAAAAGGAATACATTATGGCAAATCTGCCTTCCGTTGAAGACCTGCTCGCTGCAGGCTCCCACTTTGGTCACCAGACTCAGCGCTGGAACCCGAAAATGAAACCCTACATCCTGGCGGAAAAGAACGGCATCTACGTTCTCAACCTGTCCAAGACTCGCGACCTCCTCGAAGAAGCCGCCAAGGCCGCTGCCAAGATTTCTGAATCTGGCAAGACCGTGCTCTTCGTTGGCACCAAGCCGACTGCTCGTCAGTGCGTGCTCGACGCCGCTGCCGCCTGCAACCAGTTCTCCGTTACCAACCGCTGGCTCGGTGGTATGCTCACGAACTTCCAGACGGTCCGCAAGTCCATCAAGAAAATCGACAAGATCGACGCCATGGAAAACGACGGTACGTTCCAGGCTCTCTCCAAGAAGGAAGTGCTCGACAAGAACCGTGAACGCGAAAAGCTGCTCACCGTGTTCGGTGGCATCCGCGAAATGGTGAACCTTCCGGGTCTCCTGGTCGTGACCGACCTCGCTCACGAAAAGATTGCCGTGGCCGAAGCTCGTCGCCTCCACATTCCTATCATCGGCATCTGCGACACGAACGTCGACCCGACTCTCGTGGACTACCCCGTGCCGGCTAACGACGACGCCGTGAAGTCCATCAAGCTCATTGTGGACTACATCGCCGCCAACGTCAAGGCCCGCGTGGCCGCCGACAAGAAGGCTGACAAGGAAGAACCCAAGAAGTTCGACAACGGTGAGGACAAGTAATTATGCAGATTACCGCTTCCCTCGTTAACGAACTCCGCCAGAAGACTGGCGTGGGCATGATGCAGTGCAAGAAGGCCCTCACCGAAACTGACGGTGACATGGACAAGGCCGTCGAACTCCTCCGCAAGCAGGGTGCCGCCGTCGCTGCAAAGCGCGCCGACAAGGCTGCCAAGGAAGGCCGCATCTACCTCGTGGAAACTGCCGACAAGGCTGCTGCGTTCGAACTCTCTTGCGAAACCGAACCGGTTTCCAACAACGAAGACTTCGTCGCTCTCGCCAACCTCGCCGTCAAGGCCGTGGAAACGCAGGCTATCTCCTCCGTCGAAGATCTCAAGAACGCTGTTGTTGACGGCGTGAAGATCAACGACCGCCTCCAGGACGTCCTCGTGAAGATCCAGGAAAACATCGACTTCCGCAAGTTCGGCGAGCTCAAGAAGGCCCCGAACACTGTGTTCGGTGTTTACAGCCACATGAAGGGCAAGATCGGTGTTATCACTGAACTCGCTTTCGAAGGCTCTGCCGACGAAGCCGCCCTCAAGGCTGCCGCCAAGGACATCGCCATGCAGGCTGCCGCTTTCGCTCCGGTCGCCCTTAACGACGCTTCCGTTCCTGCCGAAACTATCGAAAAGGAAAAGGAAATCGCCAAGGCCCAGATCGAAGCTTCCGGCAAGCAGACCAAGCCCGAATTCATGCAGCGCCAGATCGATGGCCGCGTGGCTAAGGTGCTCAAGGAAATCGTTCTCGAAGATCAGGAATTCTTCATGTCCGAAAAGAACCCGAAGAAGCTCTCCGTCAAGGACTACCTCCAGGAAGTCGTTGCCAAGCAGCTCGGTCTTTCCAGCCTGAAGGTCGTGAACTTCATCCGCTTCGAACGCGGTAACTAGTTTGGACGTCATCCTGAGCGCGACAGCGCGAAGGACCCAGACCGGAAATAGAATTGGTCGTCCCACTCGGGGCGGCCAGTTTTTTTTTCTCTTGGACGAAAAATGAATTATATTTATTTGGAAAGGAGAAAAATATGTTGAAAAAATTTCTGACAATAGGTGCGGTTGCATTTATGCTTGCCGCCTGCGATGATCCCTCTTCGTCTTCGGAGCCTGTCGCCCCACCGGGTTCTTCCCAGGATATTGCGGAAAGTTCCTCTTCGCAAGCAGTGAGTTCCTCGTCCGAAGTTCCCGCGGTGAGTTCTTCATCTGTGACTACTGTGACTGTGACGACGAAAGACCCCGTGCTGGATTCGCTCCCGTTCGATACCTTGGACGCAAAGCAGGAATTCTACAATTATAAATACGATGAAGTGGATCCCTTTACTCCTGAACAACGTGCTGCCGAAGGTGCCGATGGCGTTTTAGGGCGCTATATTAATGCCAAAAAGAAAGAACGCCCATATTGTAGTATTGACGAAATCTATGATAGTGGGAAAGCCCGGTTCTCCAGTAAAGTTACCTGGACTGATATCAAGTTTGCGTTCCTAGTGCGCGAAGATTCCCTTTTGCTTGCCGAAGCCGATGATTGCGAGTCTCCTGCCTGGGGCGATTGCAAAAATGGATATCCGTATTTTCAAAAGATCATGATAGGGGACGAAGCCTTCTACTATGGTAATATAACTGCGGATGCGGGAAAGACTTGGTTGGAATCCCGGTTGATCCGCCTGACGGATTCTACAATCACGATATGGATTAAATCGAATCCGTTGTATACCCCCGTGATTTACATTCAACATGTTGATACGGTCGCAATAATCCATAGAAGTGGATGGCCTATCGACATGTTCGAAGGGGATTCGCTGGTGACGATTCTCGGTTATACCGATACCTTGTATATGCCTGAAGGCGATTCAGTGACGATGCGTTTCAATGGTATTGATACCATCTTCATAGAAAAGTACAATTTGAAAATTACGGACAAGGAAGGCATGTGGATTTTCGGGGGTCATATTTGTAACAAGTATCCGCCAGTCCTCGATACCGTCCCAGCCTCTCCGGAGGCGGAATGCAGAGGGCACGAGATAGATTACAACCGTGCCATCGATTGCATCCGCCGCAACATGAACGCTCCCGAAGGGGTGTATCCCAGGCTCTGCCGCCCCGAAAGAATCGTAAGTGACTCCGTCTGGTGCTTCTTGGACGAGGAAATGCCGAAACCCTAGCGGTTCGTCTAATGAATTATGAAAACAAAGACCCCGGCATTGAACTGCCGAGGTCTTTGAGTTTTATGGATTGCTTCGGGACTGGCGCCCCTCGCAATGTCGCTTATGCCTGCTTGTAGCTTTCCAGCGATTCCACGCTCAAGCTCTTCACGAAGTTGTAGTGCTTCGCGACTTCGGCTTCGGCGAGGTTCAGGTACACCTTCACGCTCTTGTCGAACAGTTCAGGCGACTTGGTGGCGTCGCGGAGGAGCAGCTGGCTCATCACGCAGTTGGCGGCCATTTCGTACAGGTGGCGGCTGCAGAGGTCGGTGAATTCGTTGTTGTTCGCGGCCTTCACGAATTCCACAGCTTCGTTGTACTTCACGTCCATGGCCTTTGCGCGGGCCTTGAGTGCTTCGTATTCCGGGCGCACATCCTGGGCTTCGAATTCTTCGAGCATCTGGCTGTAGGTACCGGTGGTCACGTGCGGGAGAGCCGCAACCGTCTGCAACTGCGTCGTACCTTCGTAAATCGAAGTG
>CACXXH010000111.1 GCA_902771595.1 Fibrobacter succinogenes
CGGCAACATCATGCGCGATGCCAACTCCGCCCAGAAGTACTGGCACTTCATCAAGCTCATGGGCCGCAGCGCTTCTCACATCGCTCTCGAAGCCGCTCTCCAGACCCATCCGAACATCTGCTTGATTTCTGAAGAAGTCAAGGCCAAGAAGATGAAGCTGAAGCAGGTCATCAAGTACGTCGCAGACATCGTTGCTGCCCGTGCTGCTGACGGCAAGAACTTCGGCGTCTGCTTGATTCCGGAAGGCCTCCTCGAATTCATCCCGGATGTCGGCGTGCTCATTTCTGAACTCTCCGAAGCCCTCGCCCACCACGAAAAGGAAGTCGAAGGCCTCGACACTGCCGCTAAGGTTGAAAAGCTCTGCAACTGGATTTCTAAGGCTTCTGCTGAAGTCCTCAAGAGCCTCCCCTCCACCACTCAGGGCCAGCTGATGCTCGACCGCGATAGCCACGGCAACGTGCAGGTTTCTCTCATCGAAACCGAAAAGCTCATCATCGAGATGGTCAAGAAGGAACTCAAGAGCCGCAAGAGCTTCAAGGGCAAGTTCTCTGCCCTCAACCACTTCTTCGGTTACGAAGGCCGTTGCGCTGCTCCGTCCAACTTCGACGCCGACTACTGCTACAGCCTCGGCTTCACCGCCTCCGTGCTCGCCTTCAACAAGATGAACGGCTACATGAGCTCTGTGCGTGACCTCACGAAGGGCATCGAAAAGTGGACTGCCGGTGGCATTCCTATCACCATGATGATGAACATCGAACGTCGTCACGGTGCCGACAAGCCGGTTATCCAGAAGGCTCTCGTTGAACTCGACGGTGCTCCGTTCAAGTTCTTCGCCAAGAACCGCGAAGTCTGGGCCAAGACTGAATCCTACACCTATCCGGGTCCGATCCAGTACTGGGGTCCGTCTGAAGTCTGCGACGTCACGAACTTCACGATTAAGCTGGAACGCGGCGCTCTGAAAGTCAAGTAATTGACTCAATGAAAGCATTAAAAGTCCCCGCCTCGCGCGGGGACTTTTTTTTACCGATTGTCACCCTGACGAATCGGTACCGCCCGTCACCCTGACGAAGGTCAGGGTTCAGCAATTTTATTCTAGAATGTCATTATCTGTCGTGCTTAGAATATATTTTTTCTAGTATGAAAGAAAACAATACATACTACACATACATATTGTCCAATACAAGCAATAGTGTCCTATATATTGGTGTAACCAACAACTTGGTTAGAAGATTTCTTGAGCATAAAATAAAAATCAACGAGACATCTTTTACCGCTCGATATTCCGTACATAAGCTTGTTCATTTTGAATGTTTTTCTTCTATCAAAGATGCTATTGCTAGGGAAAAACAACTCAAAACATGGCACCGGCCATGGAAAGAGAATCTCATCAGAAAAAACAACCCTACTTGGGACGATTTATCCCCCTCTATTTTAGCATGACGTCTAGTCACCCGCATGTCCCCCTGAACTGTCATCCTGACGCAGGTCAGGACAGGGGCGGAATGTCACACTGAGGACGCTCAGGGTCAGATCGTCCCTGTCTGGTAAGATAATCCGATGCTGACCTGCGTCAGCATGACTGCTGGGGCGGAATGTTTATACCCGATGCTGACCTGCGTCAGCATGACGCGGGAGAAAAATGTATTTTGTAAAAAACATGAGGTAGCTTATGAATTTCTTTGATTTCACCGTTCTCGACAACAAGGGTGTCGAAACGCCTCTCGCCAACTTCAAGGGCAAGGTTCTCCTGGTCGTCAATACGGCAACGGGTTGCGGCCTTACGCCTCAGTACGAGGCCTTGCAGAAGCTTTACGATGACTTTGGAGCCCAGGGTTTCGAGATTCTGGACTTTCCCTGCAACCAGTTCCTGGAACAGGCCAAAGGGAGCGACGATGAAATCCAGCAATTCTGCACGCTCACCTACCACACGACTTTCCCGCGTTTCAAGAAGATTGACGTGAACGGCGAAAGCGCGGATCCGTTTTTCAAGTTCCTCAAGAACGAAATGCCCGTCCCTACCAACGAAGGGAACAAGATCAAGAATCTCGCTATCGCGGCGGCGGCCAAGCTCAGCAAGGCCGTGCACGAAGACAACGATATCAAATGGAATTTCACCAAGTTTCTCGTTGACCGCGAAGGCAAGGTTGTTGCAAGGTTCGAGCCCACGGTGACTCCCGACGTGATTGCGCCCGCCATCAAGGAACTGCTTTAGCAAGGTTTATCGCAAGGAGACTCAAATATGGCTTGTGCTGATTGCAAAATCCGTGCGCAATACGACAAGAACCCGAAATCGCTCATCGGGCGTTTCTGGCGTTTCCATATCAACTTCTGCCCCGGCTGGAAGTCGTATTTAAAAGGGCTCTCCGAAGAAGAGCGCATCGCGATTAAAGAAAAATACGACCTAAAGTAAAAACAAGACGATTATTTCTGATGCTGACCTTCGTCAGCATGACTGCTGGGGTCGGAATGTTTATACCCGATGCTGACCTGCGTCAGCATGACTGCTGTGATTAAACGGCGTCGTTTGCCGCAAAGCAGCAGGCGAAATGAGACTCGCCGACTTTCGGCGGGACTTCACATGAGCGGCATTTGGCCTTCAATTCTGCGCTGCCTTCTGCACATGCGGAACAGCGGTCTGCAAAGCGGCAGCCAGCCACGAAGTCGCGCGGGTGCGGCACGGAACCTGGAATGGATTTCATGGTGCGCATGTCGCTGTGGTTTTCGGGAATGGCGGCCAGGAGCCCCTGCGTGTAAGGGTGCAGTGGGTTGTCGATCACGTCGCGCACGGGCCCGCATTCCACAATGCGGCCCGCATACATCACCGCCACCCGGTCGGCATACTGCGAGACGATTCCCATATTGTGCGTAATCAAGAGTACCGCCGTGCCGGTGCGTTCGGCCATATCTTTGAGAACGGCGAGAACCTGCGCCTGCACCGTCACATCAAGAGCCGTTGTCGGTTCGTCGGCGATGATGAGCTTGGGCTTCGGGAGCAGCGCCATCACGATGCACACGCGCTGTAGCATGCCGCCCGAAAGTTCGTGCGGGTAGGCGTTCAGCACGCGGTCCGGATCGTTGAAGCCCGCCTGCATAAGCATCTCGCGGATTGTCGCCAGCGGGTCGGCGCAGTCCTTACCACCAGACTTCGCGCCGTTTAAAACAGCGCCGTTTGAAGCCTTGCCGGTAGAAACAGCACCCTTTTTTTCGGAAGAGAGTGCGCTAGATTTCGCGCAGAACTTGAACACTTCCAGCAACTGCTTCTTGATGGTCACGACCGGGTTCAGTGCCTGCATCGGCTCCTGGAATATGCATGCGATTTCGGACCCGCGCACTTTCTGCAGTTCGGCCAGCGGGAGCTTCGCCAAATCAACCGGCGCGCGGTTTATACCAGCATCAGAAACATCCGCGCAGTCCTTATCAGCACCTGAATTGCCCGCGGCAAACAGCACCGAGCCATCTACAATCCTTGCGCTCGGCTGAGGTAACAGCCGCAGGATTCCCATCGCGGTAACGCTTTTTCCGCAGCCCGACTCCCCCACCAGCGCGAAGAACTCGCCCGCATTGATTTCGAACGAGACGCGGTCCGTGACCTGCACCGGCTTGATGCCGTCACGCGGGTTGCCGTTCTTGTCGAACCCGAATGCCACCGAGAGATTCTGAACTTTCAGCACTGGAGTCATGGTTCTACATCCCTAATGTCACCCTGAGGAATCTCAGGGTCGGTTGTTCCTGCCCGAAAAAAATAATCTGATCCTGACTTTCGTCAGGATGACGTACAGGGTGATCGTCAGGATGACGCTGGTTAGACATACCTGTCCCCCGACTTCGGGTCCATTGCATCACGCACGCCCTCGCCCACGAACGTGGTCAAGAGCAGCGTCACAAAGAGTGCGGCGACCGTGCTTACAGAAATCCACGGCGCATAAAGGTTGTTGAGGCCTTGGCTCATGAGCTCGCCCCAGCTGGGCGTGGGCGGCTGCAGGCCGAATCCCAGGAAGTCGAGCGACGTGAGGCTTCCGATACCGCCGATAAGCGTGAACGGGAACAGCGTCACCACTGGGGTCAGCGCATTCGGTAAAATCTCTTTGAAGAATATGTGGCGGTGTCCCATGCCGAGCACTTTCGCCGACTGCACGTAAGTCATGCCGCGCAGCTTCAAAAACTCCGCACGCATGTAGTAGCTCAGCGAAATCCAGTTGAACGCCGCCATAATTAAAATCAAAAGCCAGAAACTGCGCCCGTAAATGCTACCAATCAAAATCACCACGTAGAGCATCGGGAGCGACGACCAGATTTCTATCATGCGCTGCATGCCGATATCCCAGAACTTGCCGAGGTAGCCCTGAATGCCGCCGATGACAATTCCGAGGAACGTCCCGAGGACAGTCAACAACAAACTAAAACTAATGCAAATCCTGAACCCGTGAATCAGGCGCGCTAAAACGTCGCGGCCATTGCTATCCGTCCCGAGCCAGTGCCTTGCACTCGGGGCAAACGGGGGTGCGCCATCTTCCGAGAGATCCGCCTTCAGCGGGTCGTGCGCAATCGGGGGCATAATCGCCCACATCTCGGGGCAACCGCCCGCGCGGGTAAAGCCCTCGGCGGCATCTTCCTCGCATTCGCGCACAGCCTCGAAAATCTTTGCGTAGTCGGCTTCGGTCTGGTATTCTCCGCCAAAGTCCGCATCGCTGTACCGCACGAACGCCGGGAAATACGTTTTGCCCTCATAACGCAGCACGAGCGGCTCGTCGTTCACTGTCCACGGACTGGTGAGCGAAAGCAGGTACGCCACCACGAGCACCAACAGCGACCAGAACGCCCGCTTGTTCTTGCGGAAGCGCTTCAGCCGGTTCAAGGTTTCTTGTGTGAGGCGTATCTTCATCGGAATGGCAATATAATAATTTTAAGTCACTTGCTCCGAGTTAATTTTTATTTACGCTAATTTGCCTGTTTGGAGCCTTTTTTTTCATTGCCTCGTTATTTTTTTCCCGAATTTCTATCTAATTTTACCCATGGATTTTAATATTCAAAATTCAACCAAAAACTGGAGATATACATGGCAAAAAAGATGATTGCGTGTGACGGTAACGAAGCCACCGCTAGCGTAGCGTTTGCTGTTAGCGAAGTTGCGGCTATTTACCCGATTACACCGTCTAGTCCTATGGCAGAGCACGCCGATAACTGGAGTGCTGCAGGCAAGAAGAATATTTGGGGACAGGTTCCCCGCGTGTTTGAAATGCAGTCTGAAGGTGGCGCAGCCGGTACCGTTCACGGTGCTTTGCAGGCTGGTGCCTTGACCACCACGTTCACCGCTTCTCAGGGTCTTCTCTTGATGATCCCGAACATGTACAAGATTGCGGGCGAACTGACCCCCACGGTCTTCCATGTGACTGCTCGTGCCCTCGCCATGCAGGGTCTCTCGATTTTCGGTGACCACTCCGACGTGATGGCTTGCCGCCAGACCGGCTTTGCCATGCTCGCCTCCAGCTGCGTGCAGGAATGCCAGGACCTCGCTCTCGTGGCCCACGCTTCCACTCTCGAAAGCCGCGTTCCGTTCATGCACTTCTTCGACGGTTTCCGCACCTCTCACGAAGTGATGAAGATCGAAGCTCTCGAAGACGGCGTTATCCGTAACGTCATCGACGAAAAGTACGTGAAGGCTTGCCGTGAACGCTGCCTCACTCCGGACCGCCCGACCATGCGCGGTACCGCACAGAACCCGGACGTTTACTTCCAGGGCCGCGAAACGGTGAACCCGTTCTACGCCAAGGTTCCGGAAATTGTCCAGAAGTACATGGACAAGGTCGCGAGCTACACTGGCCGTCAGTACCACATCGTGGATTACGTCGGTGCACCCGACGCTGACCGCGTGATCATTTCCATGGGTTCTTCGACCTGCACCATCGGTGACACCGTCAAGTACCTCAACGGGAAGGGCGAAAAGGTCGGTCTCGTGAACATCCGCCTGTACCGTCCGTTCCCGATGGAAGCCGTCGTTGCCGCTCTCCCGAAGACCGTCAAGAAGATTGCCGTCCTCGACCGCTGCAAGGAACCGGGTTCCGCTGGCGAACCGCTCTTCCAGGACGCCCTGACTGCTATTTCCGAAGCCGTGATGGCCGGCAAGATGGCTATGCCGAAGATGATCGGCGGCCGCTACGGTCTTTCCTCCAAGGAATTCACTCCGGCTATGGTCAAGGCCATTTTCGACGAACTCGCCAAGGACGATCCGAAGGCCCGCTTCACCGTCGGTATCAACGACGACGTCTGCCACACGAGCCTCACCATCGACCCGAACTTCAAGCTCGAAAGCGACTTCTTCCAGGCCATGTTCTTCGGTCTGGGTTCCGACGGTACCGTGGGTGCCAACAAGAACTCCATCAAGATTATCGGTAACGAAACCGAC
>CACXXH010000112.1 GCA_902771595.1 Fibrobacter succinogenes
TGGGGGGGCGCGGAAGACTCGGCCGGGTGGAGCCGAGGCTGTAGCGCAGGGGGATACCTCCCCCGCCACTAGACCATGCATTTTCCCAAAATTTGCTATAATTACTTTATCATGAAAAAATCAATTATTTTTCTCGTAATTCTGTTCCTGTCGGCTACATTCTGCTTTGCGGATGAGCCTCCCACCATAATGGAAGAGCAACCTTCCCAAGTCATCGATACCAGCATGAAGGCGGCTGGCTCAAAATGGCCCAGGGCGGCATTTTTGCTGCATGCAGGCCTTATCGATATCGGCCTTGGCGCAAAGATCCGCTTTTCACACGCAAACGGCATCTACATGACCATAGACCTGAGATACCAGATTTTCCAATTTCAATATATCCGCATTCCGGTCTTGGTCTATTTTGGCGGAAACCACGTACACTTCATCACAGGCCATACAATACTGAACGCAGTCAATGCCCCCATAGATTACGTGTCGGTTGAACTTGCAGTTGGCCTCAACATCGACTTTGGCAAGCACTGGGGTATAGATATCTTGTGGTTCAACCCGACTACCCAAGAGGCTTACGACTACGTAGGGCCTTCCCTACTGCTCGATGTCCGTTTCGTGTTTTAGACCGCGCGGTCCCAGGGCAATCTATCGCCCAACCAGGACTTCGCAGAGCAGCGTTTCTTTCTCGGGGAAACGGCACGCCTTTTTAAGGTCTTCCTCGCAGAAGAACGGTTCGCGGCGAGCGAACTTGCCGAGCCCGCGGGCCGATTCGCGCAGCATTTCCGCAACGTATCCCGCGTTCATGTTCAGGTAGCGGTAGGCTCGTTCACCAAGCATCTTGCAGGCTTCTTCCAGGTCGGCGGAGAACACGACAGCGAAAGAAACGTTCCCCGCGGTTTCCCTATCCAAATGGCACTTCGCGAACTTCTCGCGATCCCTGAAATTCGTACGCAGGTAGAGCGTCTTCTTGAGCGGCAGGTAGCGGTAAAGCCCCGGGTACACGAGCTGCACGTCGAAACTCACCACCCAGATTTTCAGGAGCCCCGCACCGAAGGAATTGAGATTGCAGATTTCCATCCAGCGCAGCACCGTCGAGAAATCGTCGAGCGACGCCTTCCAGGGCTTGAAGTTGCGGAAACTCACCGCGCCGGGCCCGAGAAACTCGTACTCGCGGAAGAAATACTCGTTCGGGAACTTGAGCGGCGTAAGCGGGAATTCCTCGCCTTCTACGGGCTGATTCACCACGCGGCACACCTTCATGCAGCGCGAAAGGTCGGTAATGCATTCCACACGGTTCTGCATAAAGAACCGCGCCATGTAACGGCTGCCACTCCCCGCAGTTTCGGGGAGTTCGCTGCGATTGCTATAGGCGAATTCGGATACGGTCTCGTACTTCTTGAGCGACTTGGGCATGATGCAGAGCGCGGCCAGCGGAACCTCCGAAGGCGAAAGCCCGAGCGCCACCGCGACGTCGTCGTCCACGAACGCGCTGAACGGGATGGCCGTGCCACCGAGCGACCTCGCGAGAATCGAGACAAGCCCGGCGTAACTGCCCGCGTCGATTTGAAGCTCGCGGTACGCGGCCTCCTTGTAGCGCCATACCACGCGGTCAAAGATTCCCGTAAAGAACAGAGTGATGTTCGCCCCGCGGATATAATCGCCCGTCGGGAATGCGGCACACAGCCTCTCGATATTCGCACGGCGCGCCTTCGCACTGGTTGATGAGCCAGTCGAACCGCCAGCAGGCAGGGCGACCAGTTCGCCCGAAGCGCTATCAAAATAATATAGTCCGTCGGGAATGCGTTCACCCTGCAAAAGCGCATACACGCCGATGGACCTGAGAGCGTCGGCGCAAACATCGTTCCTGAGTTGCGAAAAGAGGCGGTTCAGCATCGAGGAAGGTGTGCCGACAAGCGACAAAAGGTCCCCATCTACCAGTGACGCATGATTTTCGGCGATGGAATAACGTTTCGCGCCCGCATAGCTCTTGTCGGGCGGCACGCGCTGTTCCCAGTGCAAAGTCACCGGATCCCCGGCAGAACGCGGGGAATAGCGAACGGATTCATGATATGCAATGGAAAAAAACGGCACTGGCGCAAAATATACTCACTTTTATCCCGTTTTCGGGCACTCATCACACTTTTTTGTCAATTTTTGGCCTGCGAATATCGTCCGGGTGTAAAACACTTGATACAGTTTGGTACATTCACATTCAATCGTCCGTAATTCCACCATTCCAAAAGCGTATATTAAGTTCGTAAAACAACAAGTGAGGCCATCATGTCTTTCAAGAAACTCATTACACTCTCGACAGCAAGCATCATCGCCCTGTCCATCGCCGCCTGCGGCGATTCCGAATCCGGCTTACGCCCCATCGACGAAGCCAACGACACCACCTCCAGCGAAACCATCGTCGAGCCGAGTTCCTCGTCCGTCGCGGACACCTCCGCCCAAATCCCGCCCGTCACTGGAACGGGCCTGCTCATCGACGACCTCGAAGACGGTGACGGCAGCACGCTCATTGAATCGGGCTGGTACACTTACGACGATCACGACAACGGCGGTGCATCCGTTATCACGACCCCGAACGTAACAGAGAAGGGCGACCCGCTCCCCACGGCAACAGACAACGGTTCCCAGTACGCATTTACCGTCAACTACACGCTCGACAAGGGCGATTACGCCTACGACCCGTACGTGGGCTGGGGCCTTCTCGTTCCCGATGCCATTGACTGCAGCCGCTTTGGCGGTATCAGCTACTGGTACAAGGGCGGCAAGCACGAAATCCACGTGGAAACCACCGACGTGACGGACTACGACGTGCATCTCGCAACCGTGCCCGCATCCCGTGAATGGAAGCAGGTGTCCATCCGCTTCAAGGACCTGACCCAAGGCGGCTGGGGTGAAGAAGTCGCATTCGATCCTTTCCACATCAGGGCCGTCAGCTTCCAGGCGAAGGGCGACAAGGTAACCGACTCCCTCTCGATTGACAATCTCTACTTCCAGGACACGAGTGAAGTCGAGAAGGACAAACCCGACATGACAATCATGGACCCGATCATCCCCACGGTGGTAATCCCCGAAGATCTCACCATCAGCAGTCCGCTCCAGGAAAAGGCGATGAAGTACCTCAACAAGGGCATCAACATCACCAACTGGCTTGAAGAAAACAAGGCTTACTTCAAGGGCAAATTCAAGTTCGACGAGAGCGACGTGAAGCTCATGGCCGATAACGGCATCAAGTCCCTGCGCTTCCCCATCGACCTCGACAGCTACGCCACCAACCGCGATGAATTCGTAGCCGACTCTACCGACACCGTCGAACTCAAGTTCGACGACGAGAACCTGTTCGCCGTGCTCGACTCCTTCGTGGAATGGACCGGCAAGCACGAAATGTCGTTCGTCATCGACTACCACGAGTACGACAACAGCTATAACGCAAAGAGCGCGAAGGACCCGAGATACGCCAAGATGATGGCCAACGTGTGGAAGCACGTGGCGGCTCACTACGCAAGCAACGAGCGCGAAGACATCTTCTACGAACTCCTGAACGAGCCCGACATGACAAACGGCGCCGTAAAATCCCCAGCCTGGCACGCAGCCGCCCAGGAAGACGTAGACTCCATCCGCACAGTCGATACAAAGCACACCATCATCTTTGGCGATGCGGAATGGTACTCCATCTCGGTACTTTCGAAGAGCGAACCGTTGAATGACGACAACGTCATCTACGCCATCCATACCTACGAACCATTCGTATTCACGCACCAGAGCGCCAGCTGGGCCGAGACCAAGACCATCAAGAACCTCATGTTCCCCTATGACAAAGAAAAATGGTCCGAATACAGCGCGGACTTCGGCATAACCAAGAGCACCCCATCGCACATCAAGAACGCCGTCAAGAACTACAACAAGAACGGCAACATGGAAGCCATCCTCAAGAGCGTCATCCCGGCAAAGAAATGGGCCATAGAACACAATGTCCCGGTGATTATCAACGAGTTCGGCGCCTACAACCTGAAAACCGACAAGCAGTCCGTGCTGAACTACATGTCCGCCATGAGGACTATCAGCGACACGCTCCAGATTCCGCTCACGCACTGGGGCTACACCGGCGGCTTCGCCCTGTTCGATTCCGAAGACGGCGTGAAGGGCACCAAGCTCATCGAAGGCATGAAGGAAGCCTTCGGCCTATAAAGATTCTAGTCAAGTACTCCTCCTAAACAAAAGGCTGTGCGGAAAACCGCGCAGCTTTTTTTGTGAAGCAGAGTTAAGGACGCATATAAATTATTCGCCCTAGAATTGCAAATGACCGAGCCCTACAGCGGAGGAATAAGGCATCTGCTCAAAACGATGCAAAAGACATCCATTTGCGGGAATGTCTGGACTTGTACGCTTTTTGGACAATGTCGAACTCGAATATAGTTTCTTTACCGTCTTTTGTAACAACAATTTTGAGACGACTTGAGGGCTCAGGCATTCTTAAATGAATATAAATAATTCTTTTCAAGTTAGCACGTAGAACCTATCTTGACAAAGCCTCTTCCTGCTCGCGGAGTTTCTTGTAGCCGGGGCTTTCAAGCGGGAGAATGGCCGGGTCGAGTTTCAGTGGCTTGTAGCCGTCAAAATGAGAAGAAGTCTTTTCTACCGAATACGAAGTCACAGCCGCATTCTTTTTCAGTTCAAAACTGTACGAATAAAGAGAATCCTTTACGGAACTGCGCGACAGCAATTCAGGGCTAGACACATGCAGAGAATCCCCTTTATATAGGAAAACATACGACGAATCAGTCGCCCGCACTTTCATATTCTGCAATCTCAATGCATTTGATATCATCAACGGATAGATTCTCTGAGCTTCAAGAATTTCCTTTATTGCAATCGTACATTCAAATGTTTGTACCCCCATAGAATCAACGTATACCCGTTCAGCAATAGAATGCATTGCTAAGCTGAAATAGTTCTTGCAAAATATATCATTCCTGACAGCCGTTTCTATTCTTTTGTCTTGATTGTCATTCTTTACGTACAATCCCGAACCGGTAATCTTTACAATTCCAAATTCCCAAAAATATTTGGCCGCTACATTCCGGAAGAGCGTATTCGGCACTTGGTTATCATAATATTTTAGGCCATTGTCTTCGCATCTAGGGCAAACAGGGTAATAGCACCCAAAAAGCAGCAAGGACACCATTGAAACTATTACGAACCGATTCATATCAACGACAATCCTTTAGGTTATATGAGGCATCCATTCTTTCCAGCAAGACAAAAACATCTACATATCGGTTAAAAATTTCATTCCAGTATTTTTGATTCTCCCTGATTTTCCTGAAATAAAAATAATCCCGCTTATTTTCTTTTTGGTAAAATCCTAGAATAGCATCTGAAAATGCATCCGAAAGATTCCAGTCCCCATCAAGAAATGACATATATTGAATCTCTAGCGAATCGAGTTCTTTCCAATCCTTTTCATCCATGTTCCATGCCGCCATGCAGGATTCCCTCATAACCGGGGCTTTAATAAGTTCGCTTCGACTGCGTATATACTTTTCTGGTGACGCCAACGGACTTATTCCCAACGGAGGCAATTGATATGTCATCATTTTCCCATTTTCCGGATTACCAATGACAAACAGTTTTTGAAGTCCATCGTGTTCATAAAAAACAAACAGTCCATCTGCTCTCAAATCAAGTTTTTCGGTTCCAAAATACTGTACAAAAAGCTCTTCGCGAATTTGGTAGACAGACGGCGAAGAATCCACGTTTATCAATTCATAATGTCGTTCTGTCGGTGGCGAATAAAAGGATACGCAACCACAGGCCAAGAGACAAATCAACGCGTGCGTTACATTTTTTATTTTCGATGACATTTGCATTCGCACTCTCCAACATCCTTGTCTGCAATACCGAAAACAGCGTCAAGTACTTCGAAAACAGGCTTCAGTATAGGATCCTGTTTAAATGTTTCACCAATTTTTTCACAAGATGATGTAATGAAACGATAGGATTCGCCATTAGGACTTCTGAAAAAAAGAACTACACCATATTCCGAATCG
>CACXXH010000113.1 GCA_902771595.1 Fibrobacter succinogenes
TGAGGATCGGCTGGAGATGGGCAAAGCATTTGTCGAAATAGCCGCTGCCCATGGCATGACCTTAAAGCCATGCGCCGAAGGGGATGAGCTGGCAGTGTATGGTGCCGACTGCAGCGGCTGCATGAAGATCAGCGACTATGAAGAGGCGATCGGACAGCGTCTTGAAGCGCCAAAAAGAAAAGGCGCACGTGCAGAATGCGCCTGTTATCTTTCTTGTGATATAGGGGCTTATAACACCTGCCTGCACATGTGCAGATACTGCTACGCAAATGCCGAACCTGAAAAAGTAAGAGCGCACAGCCGCATGCACGACCCCGCTTCGCCGTTCCTTACAGGGAATTACCGTGACACCGATCAGGTCCATGATGTTCCTCAGGAATCGTGGATCAGCGATCAGATCAGCTTGTTTCCATAGCTGCAAAAACTACAGCAGTTCAAGGAAGGCATCGATGTCTTCTTCTTTTGTCGCCCAGCTGGTGAGCAGACGGATCACGTCATGGTCAGGATGCTCTTCCCAGATGTACATGAGTACTTTTTCGCTGAGCTCGGCGGATTTTTCTTTTGTAACATTCATGTCAAGCATATAGCGGGGACTGTGCGTAACAGCAACATCTTCAACACAGTCTTCGAACGAACGATACCTGATTTCAAAAGGATGCTGTTTTCCGCAAAATACATGGATACGACTGACATCAGGAATCCTCGTCGATTCCATAATGCTCCCACCCATCACCTTCCATGAATCGTTCCTTGCACTTAGCGTCTTGACTTCTATGCCGAAAGCTTGGTGCTTATTAATTCTTGCAACAATATCCGGAAACTTGTGTCCGCCAATGTATTCAATATTCCAATCCCCCACTCCAACAAAGTCCTTAGACTTGTCAAGAGCCTTGCAAACCTCGCCTTCGAAAATTTTCCAGAAATCTCCACTACTAAAATGAGAGGAATCCCGTAACAGTCTCTCCTTTGCACAGGAAAGAAGATTGCTAAAGCACTCCAATGTCTTTGGATCGCAAATCAGTTTTTCTCCGACCGCAATAGACATATTCACCCCCCAAACAAATCTTTCCAAAGGGACTCTAGTCTCTTGCCAATGGAGTAACCGAGTAAAGGCGGCACAGCATTTCCAATGACCTTATATGCATCAGAAGAATTAACCTTATTAACCCCATCATTGAAAATAAATTCATAGTCATCAGGGAACGTTTGAATTCTTGCACATTCTCGGACACTCAAACGGCGTTCCTGTAAGCCACTGTTGAGTTCTTCTTTATGCAAGCCCCCGTGTTCCTCGCTCAATCGGCGATATTCAATATTTCCATGGTGCTCGCTTCTAATTGTTGGGCCGACACCATCAAGTTCTACTTCGGAACTTCCTTGCATTTTCCCGTAATACTTCGCCTTTGAATAGGCTTGTTGCGCCTTGTCGTTAGACTCTTCGGGTTCCTTAAGGTTGACAAAAGCCTGTTTGCAAGTCACAATTTTCTGAAGCCCTTCACCATGCGTCTTGACAGGATACGGGTAGAATTTCGATTTTGCGCCATTTTGCTCCAAATCCGCCAAAATTTTGGGGTCGGCATATTTTCGCGATATACCTATAAAGACAATACGTTCTCGACTTTGCGGAACTCCGTATTCCCACGCTTTTAAAACCTGGGCATCAACAACGCAATAACCTTCGTCGATATTCCTGAAATCCTCTTCGATAATCGCCTTGGCATCGCCCAAAGAAACAAGGCCCTTTACATTCTCTGCGATAAAAATTTTCGGCTTGACAATTTCAATCACCTGCTTCATCCAAAGATAAAGCGTTCCCCTAGATTCATTTTCAGCATGGTCTTCTTTCAAGCCATTATGGCTCTTTGCTGAATCAAATCCAAGCCTTTTCCCTGCTACGGAGAAATCCTGACAAGGGAAGCCTCCGGTGACAACATCAATATTCTCTGGAAAATGGAATTCACCCGACTTACTTTTCTTGACCAAATCGACAACGGATTCCACATGATAAATCCCATCAACATTTCCTCGGCTGGCAAAGAAATGATTCCAAGCTTTTTCTGCACAGGGCAATATATCGTTAGCAAAAACGGTCTTAAACCTGTTTTTCTTCAAACGGACAAAATTCTTGTTGATGTTTTCATCAATCCAATCAGGATGAATATCTTCATTGATGGATTTTTTTAAGGTGACAAAGCCGCCTTCCAAACCCAAATCCAAACCGCCGCACCCAGAAAACAAAGAAAGAACCCTTATGTTTTCGTGCGCCTTCGATTTAGTTGCCATCTTCGCTCCGTGTTGAAAGTGAACGAGTTCACTCTCGCAGGAGCGATGCGCCGGGCCTGGTTTCAGGAGCCGCTTAGCGGGCAAAAGAAAAGGCGGGGAGCATTGCTACTCCTCGCCCGAAAGCGCGACATTTTCAAAAAGAATACAACGACCCGCGATGGCGCTCCACGCGCCACCATCCCAAGCGGATACAGTACGCCCAGGATACAATACACCCGTGGCCTTCACGGGCGGTTGCGAGTAATTGTCTTATTCTCGTTGCAGAAAGTGTCGAAGTTTCAGAGTGTCGAAGTTTCAGATAGAGGAACAAGAGCAAAACTCAGCGAGTCCACTCCTGTTCGGCATCTACCCAGCTTTTTTAGGAAATAAAAAAGGCGTGGAGTTGAATGCGTCTACCTATCTGAGGCCTTCGACTGCCCGCAACGAATAAACGCAAACAACTCACGCCCCAAAAGGCCGCTTGCAACTAGGCCAATTGCCAAATAAAAACAATAAACCATGCAGCAAAACGATGCGGCAGGCCTAAGCCTGTCACAGACGTGAGCGTCCGTCTTATCCTCGTTGCAGAAATTGTCGAAGTTTCAGATAGAGGACAAGAGAAAACTCTATTTTAACCATAATATAGATTATTCCGCTGACAAAAAATAACCCCAGAACAAGTCTGGGGCAAAAAAGAGGAATATTCGGACCTCCTTAAAGAAGTCCATGCTCCTTAAGAATCTTTTCGTACTTGTCGGCACGTGATTTCGCCTCATCTGCACGGGACTCCGCCTTGTCCGCACGAGACTTCTCTTCGTCGGCGCGGGCCTCGGCCTCGTCGGCTCGCTTTTCGGCGGCGTTAGCGCGTTCGCGCTCGTTATACACAGCCTCGTCAATTTCCTGTTGCCAAGTCATATAGCGCTTCCTTGTTTCGTTGTCAGACAGATACCATTGCCGCTGGCGTTCAACAGCCAGCGTCCCCGCGGATGTCGCCTTGTTTGTCGCGAAGTATTCAAGATACTCCTTGATCGACTTCTCGGCAACATCCCTGTACTTACTGAATATATAAAAATTTTTCCAACATTGATCGCCCAATTCGTGTTCCGAGCGTCCGATTTCCAGATTCTTGAACTTGTAGACGGGCCGTCCCTGCCTGAAAATGTCGTCCGGGCAAATGAATCGAAAGAAAAACCAAATCGGTAAAGGAAAGGCGCACCGGAAAACCGATGCGCCCTGTTTTGAGGTGTAATTTCTAACCAGTTATTCTTCGACTTCAACCGTCTTGGCGCTGAGTTCCTTCGTATTGATCGAAGAAACCGTAGAACCATTCGAAAGAGAAATCTTGCGGATTTCGGCAGTGTTGTACATGGCGACCCAGGCGGTGTTGTCGTCGATTGCCACGATATCGTAGGGGTTGTCGGCATTCAAGGCTTCTTGCCAGGCGACTGTCTTGGCGGTTGTATTCACCTTCGCGATGCTGCCCTTACCCTTGCGGTCAAGTACGTACAAGCCACCATTGACCCCTACGATTTTTGTATCGGTCGAGAAGGGAATGTTATCGTCACTGATGACAGAACCTTCTTCTTCATCTTCTTCAATCCAGTAAAGTTTGCCTGCGTTAGCATAATCGCTGATATAGACAAATATCTCGCCACCTGCAACGACAATACCGGCGGGCTGATAGCCCATTTCATCGTCATAAAGAGCGGTGAGTGCCTTCCCATTATAAGAGTACGCCACCATGGGGGTCATTTCAAAGGTGGTATAATCTATGGATCCGCGGTCACCGATATAGGCAAGTTTCATCTTGCTATCATAGAGAATGGCACCGCTGGCATCGACAACGCCATCAATTTTCTTCACCGACTTGCTAGCAAGATCGACTTCGACAGCAGGGACATCCTGGTAGGCCTTGTAAACGGCAACATAAGCCTTATTAGAATCCGCATTGATATCCATCATGTACACGCCGCCACCAAGCTTGGAGCCGCCCACCCAAAGTTCAGACTTCTTGTTCTTCAGGTCAACCTTTTCGATACCGCGTTCATCATCGGCATCAATACCCCAAGCCTCATTGTATTCGCCCTGCGTTCCCACGTACACATTGCCCTTCACGACCTTCACGGCCATCGGGTTCTTGGTCACAAGCGGAATCGTGTCGAGAAGGGTGCCATCGCTCAACTTGAACATGGCGAGAAGGCCCGGGTCGTGGAAGATGGAGGTAAATCCATCAGCGGCAACTTCATAACGCTGGAACACGGCGAACAGCGTATCGCCAGAGACATCAAGGTCCGCTGCGTACGGTGTTTCCGCGAGATAAGTAATCTTCAGTTTGACGGAGCTGCTGGACGGCACTTCTTCGGAAGAGCTGCTCACCGCCTCGCTGGAAGAAGACTTGGCCTTGCTAGAAGAAGACTTTGCCTTGCTAGAAGAAGACTTTGCCTTGGAAGAACTGGATGACTTGGCCTTCACAGAGCTGGAACTTTCGTCATCGACGGGGCCGTCGTACCGGGGGCCCTGCAGGGGCTCCGCACTGTTGTCGTCACCGCAAGCGCTCATGAAGAACGCAAGCGACATAGAAGCGAGTAATGTGAGTAGTTTTTTATTCATGGTTGCTTCCTTTTCTGGCTTTACGCATGTTATGCGCGGGGGCTAGAACCCCTGTATGAGTGTAAACCTGTATTCCCGACCGGGCGCCGGATAAGGCGTGTAGATACTGCGGTAGGTCTCATCCGAAATATTGTCCACGGTGAACATGAGTTTTGTCTTCTGCCACGGCTGCCATGCGAGCGATGCATTATAGCGGGCAACGGGGGGCTGCAGCGAAGAGCTAGAGTTCGTGCGGTCGCTGATGAAAATCCGCGTCCTGTATGTAGCCTGGAACATGGCGCTCAAGTTGTAAGGCAAAAAGAACGTGCCCTCGGCAAAATAGCTGTGCACGGGTTCGCCCGGCAGCAGGTTCCCGTTATAGGCTTTGCTCGCGCCTTCGTCACGCGGATTCTGGATAGTCCCGCGCAGAACCGCCTGGAAGAATTTCACCGGACGGCTTTCCAGTTCGAGTTCCACCCCGCGAATAAGCGCCTTGTCTATATTGAAGGCCTTCATCAGGTAAGCGGTTGTAACCCAGTATATCCCGTTTTCGACATGGTTCTCGAAATAGGTGGCGCGCAATACCGAGCGGTTCTTCGGGGTCGCAAGCGATAGGCCCGCGACAAAACGCAAGGCCGATTCATCCTTGAGTGTGGGGTTCGAAAGCAGCCCCGGATAAACGCCGTAGAGTTCCATCAGCTGCGGCTTCCTGTAGAACCGCCCGAACGAAACGTTGCCGCCAATCCAAGAATTTTTCTTCCCGAACTTCGCCTGCACCATTCCCGCAAGGCTCAGGTCACGTTGCGTAGCCTCGTCCACCGTCTCGAGACCCGTAGTCATCACCTGGCCGCCACCGATATCGTCGTATGTCTTCAGGATGTTGCCTTCGGCGAACAGCGAGAACCAATCCGTAAAGCAGTATTCCGCATTGCCCGCAATGGAACCCGCGAAGCGATTCAGGCCAAAGCTCTCCAGCGAGCCGCGCGATTCCCAGAGTTCCGCGCTACCCGCGAGGCGCAAATACGCCTCGAATTTGTCCAGCAAAAGGTTCGCCGAAATCTCAGGAATGGCCCTGTATCCCGCAAGCCCGTATTCACTGAAATAGTTCGAAGGGAAGCCGATTTTATCGAGCGGGTAATACGACGAAGACATGTTCTTCTCGAACTTGCCGGTAACGCCCGCCGTCAAGAGCAGCACGTCGGCAATAGTCGGGAATTCCAGCCGGTACGCGACCTGCGCCATGTCGCCCGTAAATTCCGCCACGTAGGTCTGCAGGTCTTCCATGCCGGGGTTCCCCGCCTGCGTGTGCAGCGCGCTTGCAGACAAAATAGAGAAGGCCCCGTTCCCGTGAAGCATGCGGTACTGGAAACTGCCGGAATATTCCGTGAACTCCGCGTTCCTGCGCCTGTCCCTGAAGTCGTCCTCGTCGTTATAGAGCGTACCGTTTCTGTTATCGAACTCGTAGTCGTTATCGCTGTGGCGCATGGATGCCGTCGCGGAGAACTGCATGCTGTCCTTGAAGCCCGCGGAAACCTGCGCGGAACCTTCAAACGTGTTGTGAGAACCGTAACTCGCGATGACGCGCCCCTTCGGGGTCTTGCCGCTATGCAACGCATCCTTGGTCACGAAGTTTATCGCGCCGCCAATGCCCGCACCGCCGAACTTCGCCGGCACCCTGTCCTTGTAAACCTCAATCCTCTCGATGTTGTTGAGGTCGATTGCCCCCAGGTCGGCAGCACCGCCGCCCGCATCGTTCAGGGGAATGCCGTCGATGCAGATAAGCACATTACGCGCGGCAATACCGCGAATGGACACCGTCTGAAAACTGCCCATGCCGCCCTGCTTGTAACCCTGGATGCCCGAAAGCGACGAAATGACTTCGGAAGCCGAAAGGCCCATGCCCTCCCATGCGGAAGGCGTAATTTCCATGTAGTCCGTTCCCGGATTTTCTGTCTCGGCGATAGCGTAAGATTCGACCTGGGAAACGCCCAAATCTTGCACAGGCCCTTCCTGGGCTTGCACATCATGTGCCGAAGCACATGCAAAAACAACACCGCACAGCAGCGCGGGCAATTCGGACGATGTCACTCGCATCGGTCAAACCAGTGGCGCAAAGCGCCGATTGGACCCTACAGTTCTTCTGACTCGGGGATCACTCTACTTCCAGCTCCTTCACACGCGTACTCCCTTTCACGGTTTCCACGCATTGGTTCCTACTGGTTTCGTCCACCCTTACAGCGGCGGGACCGTTCCCGGATTTGCGCCGCCGGCATCCGCCGGTTTTGCAGCACGGGATTCTCTTACAGGTTTCGCTTTCGCGCCACCTGCAGCTTTTCACGGCATAGGGCCATTTACGAAAAATATAAGAAAGTTTACAGAGGAAACAAGCATTCAAAATCAAAAAAATTTGCCCATTGCACCTATTTTTAACGCATATTTTGCGTAAAATAGACTATATTATCTACATGCTCTTCATTTACCAATTTCCAGACTGGACGAATTTCAGGTTCGACTCCGCACGCGTGCTCGACGCGCTCGGCAAGGCGCGTTTCAGCGAAGGGAGGCTCTCGGGACTCCTCACCTTCGCGGGCACAAAAGATTTCGAGACGGAACTCGTCGTCGAGGACATCGTCGCGAACTTCGCCATCGACGGAATCCAGCTCGACAGCGACTCCGTCCGGGCGGACGTCGCGCTCCGCGCCCAGGGAAGCAGCGCCCACATCCAGAACTACATCGGCGCCATAGAGAACTACACGACTCCCCTGTCCCAGGAACGCCTATTCAACTGGCACGGTTCCATGACCGGCGGCAGGACAACTTCGTGGCGGGGCGGTTCAAGCGGTATCGACGCCAAGGGCGAAGGCCTGAATTTCTCGGGACCGGGGCCGGAACGCCTGCCCACCGAAACGGAACATTTTTTGCGATGGTTCGAGAACTACCCCATGGACGGCACCATCAAGGCGGCCATCGCGCATTTCTGGTTCCTGACGCTGCGGCCTTTCGACAAGGCGAACGGGCGAATCGCGAGGGCCATCACCGCGCTGCAACTGAGCCGCGCGCAGAAATCCGCACGCATGCACTACGCCCTGAACCGCCAGATTTTAAAGAACCGCGAGGAATACCTCCGCACGCTGAACAGGGCGCAATGCGGCAACGGCGACCTCACGGAATGGATCCTCTGGTTCCTCGCGCAAATCGTGGAAGCGGTACAGACGAGCGAATCAGCGATTGAATTCGAGACGCGGCGCTTCCGCTACCTCGCGAGGCATTCGGGAGTGCAGACAACCGAAAGGGAACAGCGGCTCCTGAACGCGGCCCTCACAGGGGAACTCCCGAGGGACTTCACGGCGAAGGACGTGGCGGCCCTGTTCGGGACAAGCCACGATACCGCGCTCCGCGAAATACAGAGCCTCATAGGGAAAGGGCTCGTCGCCGCCAACAAGAAGGGCGGGCGCAGCCAGACCTACAGCGTCGTGGAGTAATCCCGCCTATATTATATATATGTGTGTATTGCTGGCCTTAAACGGCGGGGCAATTTTTGCCGAGCTTAAAAAGCGCGGCATTTATCAAAGACGCGTTTATTGAAGTTGTTAAACGGCGGGACGTATTTCGCGGACCTTAAAAGGCGCCGCAGTTTTTTAAAGGCACTGCGGGTTTTAAACGG
>CACXXH010000114.1 GCA_902771595.1 Fibrobacter succinogenes
TCGGCAGGGAGGCCGTGATCGAGGGCGGCGAGCGTCACCGCGCGGTACATGGCGCCGGTATCCAAGTAGGTAATGCCGAGAGTCTTGGCCACAATCTTGGCCGTGGTGCTCTTCCCGGTACCCGAACCGCCGTCGAGGGCGATGACAAAATGCTCACTGGATTTATCCATAGTGAGCGCAAATTTAGCTAAAGGCGAGAGTCGTGTCAATCGTGCTTGCACGAATTGACATGACCGAGCCGAGCTATATGCGCCCTGAAAGGGCGCCAATTAGAAATATTTTGCCTAATACTCAAGTTCGTAGAGGTAAACCGTGGCGGTGTTTTCGCGTATATCCCAGAAAATCAGCTCCGAACCGTCCTTGTACAGCGTCAATTCCCAGTCGTTATCATAAAAATAGTAGAACCTGCCGTGTTCATCGTAGTCCGAGGCGTATTCGCGGGTTGTGTAGTAGCGGTTGTACCCCCCGTCCAGGTTGAGTGTCGCCAGTTCGTCGGAATCGATTCGGAGGGAGGCCGTGTAGGCGGGGCTTACCGGGTCCGCCAAGGTGCAGTCGTACAGGCCGAACGAGTCGAATCGGCAGTCCATGGCGTAATAGTACCTGAACGAACGGTTGAAAATGGCTCCGTCCGCATCCGGGGAACCCACGGTCCACTCAGCACCGCAGGCGGTCAGGAGCAGAGCGAAGGCGAGGACTGAATAAACCTTTTTCATAAAAATTTAAAATGTCTCCATAAAAAAATCCCCCGACCGAGCCGAGGGATGATTCAATATAAATTAACTATCAGTCGGATTCGTAGTCACCGTTGTAGATCTTTTCTTCGGCTTCTTCGATGTTCTCGTCGTGGAACTCTTCAGGAGCCTGGAGGTCGCGAGTACTGCCGTACTTGCGCTTTTCTTCGTCGGTGAGCTTGTTGGAGAACACTTCGACCTGCTGTTCCTGGTTGGCCTCTTCCTCTTCTTCCTTGAGGATCTTCTGGCCTTCTTCAAGACGGCGCTTGATGTGTTCCTTTTCCATTTCTTCGAGGTTCGTTCCGACCTTGGCCTGTTCTTCGGACATCACGTAACGTTCGTTAGCTTCGTCCATGGCGTCCTTGATGCCTACGAGGCGGCCCCTGCCATCGACACGGAGACCGGCTTTACGCAAGGTAGAAAGCGGAAGACGGCGGGCGGCAAGCTGGTATTCCTGCTTGAAATCGTAACCGTCGCTGCTGATTTGGTTCGCTTCGTCGGGAGTGACGTATTCGAGAGCTTCCTGCCAGCGAGAGCTCTGCACGCAGGAAGTGAAGGCGACGAGCGCATTATCAAGTGCTTCGGGATCGTCCGAAGTACCGGCGCAGCCGACCAATGCGAAAACCATGAATGTAAGACCCATCAAAAATTTTTTCATAGGGAGAAACCTCCTTAAAAAATTATCCCGTTTCTAATATATAACAATTTTTTCGAAATTTAACGGAAAAACGACTTTTTTTTCTCATAAATCTATGTCATTATTGTGATTATGATGTTTTAGGAGTTAGTTTTTTTCTATTTTCTCGCCCACTATGAGTGAAAACGCAGACATTTACCGCATTGGCACCCCTGATGGTCGAGAAATTATACTTATTGGTACCGCCCACATTTCGAAGGCGTCCAAGGAGCTTGTGCGGAAGACAATCGAGGCGGAGAGCCCCGATACGGTGTGCGTTGAACTTGACGAGGGCCGTGCCAAGTCCATCCAGGATCCGGATCGCTGGAAAAAGACCGACCTGAAAGAAGTTATCAAGAAAAAACAGCTCGCGACGCTGATTGCGAACCTCGTGCTCGGGTCTTACCAGAAGCGCATGGGGGACCAGACGGGCGTAAAGCCCGGTTCGGAACTTAAGGAAGCGCTCAACGTTTCGGGCGAGAAGAGCATTCCGGTGGTGCTGGCGGACCGCGACATCAAGATTACCCTCAAGCGTACATGGGCCTGCACGCCCTGGTACCGCAAGTTCAGCCTGCTGGGCGGGCTTTTCGGAAGTATTTTCGACAAGACGGAAATCAGCGAAGAGGAACTCGCAAAAATCAAGGAACAGGACGCCCTTAGCTCCATGATGCAGGAATTCGGGAAGAGCTTTCCCGAGGTCAAGCAGGTGCTGATCGACGAACGTGACCAGTTCCTTGCGAGTAAGATCAAGAATGCGCCGGGCAAGAAGATTGTCGCTGTTGTCGGGGCGGGCCACGTGAAGGGGATTGCCTCAATCATCAGCGAAAACAAGGAACTGCCGAGCGAGGAATCCATCTCGGTTATCCCGAAGGGTGGCTTCATCTGGAAGCTCATCGGGTGGGCTATTCCTGTCGCTATTATCGCAAGTATTATTTTTGTCGGGTACGAGGCCGGCGTCGAGAAGGCCGGACAACTCAGTCTGCAGTGGGCGATGCTCACTGGAGGCGGTGCGATGCTCGGTACGATTATTGCGGGAGGACATCCGGTCACGGTCCTTGTGGCGCTGCTGGTCGCTCCGTTTACGGGGCTCACTCCGCTTATCGGTGTCGGGTTCTTTACTGCGCTCACGCAGGTGTACATGAGGCCGCCGCGCGTGTCCGAGATGGAAACGCTTTCTGACGATATTTGGCAGGTGAAGCGCTGGTGGAAAAACCGCGTGACCCGCGTGATTCTGTGCTTCCTGTGCCCGGGAATTCCGGCGATTATCGGGAAGATTCTGGCTATATTCAAGATTTACCAGGCCGTACCCTCTTCTCTACGAGAAGATACTTTTCCCCCTCTTCTCTACGAGAGAGGGATTGGACAACAATATCACTTCGTTCATTGTTGCCCTACGGGTTACGGCCTTTGGCCGTAATCCTTGACTGCGTTTGGTTCGCTTCGCTCACCCGCGGTCAATCGAACCCTCTCCGAGGGTTCGGAGTATCCCTTGTTGAAACAAAAACGAGGCTTTGCAGCCTCGTTTTCGTTTCAAGGAGAGAGAGGGATGGGACAAAGTCCTCGCGGTGCTCGGCCTTTGCCTTCCAGGTTACGGCCCTTGGCCGTAATCCTTGACTGCGTCTGGTTCGCTTCGCTCACCCGCAGTCAATCGAACCCTCTCCGAGGGTTCGCCCCTTGCCCTATTGAAACAAAAAGTGGGGCCTTACGGCTCCACTTTTCGTTTCAAGGAGAGAGAGGGATGGGACAAAGTCCTCGCGGTGCTCGGCCTTTGCCTTCTAGGTTACGGCCCTTGGCCGTAATCCTTGACTGCGTTTGGTTCGCTTCGCTCACCCGCAGTCAATCGAACCCTCTCCGAGGGTTCGGAGTATCCCTTATTGAAACAAAAACGAGGCTTTGCAGCCTCGTTTTCGTTTCAAGGAGAGAGAGGGATTCGAACCCTCGGACCTGTGACAGTCTCCGGATTTCGAGACCGGCCCAATCGACCACTCTGGCATCTCTCCAAGGTTCGCATAATTTAGTAAAGTTTTTGCGGTTTGTCTATATCTTTGATTTTCCGCCGTTTATTTCTACATTTGGCCTCAAATTATAGGGCCAAAGGACTTCAGGTTTATAAGCGCGAGTGC
Organism: Fibrobacter succinogenes; assembly: GCA_902771595.1. Classification (GTDB taxonomy): domain Bacteria; phylum Fibrobacterota; class Fibrobacteria; order Fibrobacterales; family Fibrobacteraceae; genus Fibrobacter; species Fibrobacter succinogenes_C. The sequence goes on from CACXXH010000114.1 coordinate 3,531, forward strand.
GCTTCGGGGCTTTTCTGGGTTCGCTACAAGAACCTTTCGATGGTGCGGCATGGGCCGCAGATGAAGTTTAACGGCCCCGAAGGTGTATTATGAAGCAAGGTACCGAAGAACGTATCCCTGAAGAAAATATCGATCCGAAATCCAAGATTGCGCAGGAGGCAAATGCCTTCTTGAATGCCATCGCTGGTGGCGCCGACGAAGACGAGGCGGACGAAGCCGCGTTCCTCGCATTGAATCCGAATGGGGTCGTTGTCGATGAAGACGGCGACGTGCTCAAGAAGGGCCCGAAATCTGCCATCGAGGTCGGCACGAAGGTCGAGTTCGAAGAAGGCGAAGTCGAACAGGACGATGAAGATTATGCGGAATCCAAGAAGGATTGCGCCGAAAGTGCCGCTGCGAAAGATGCGGAGGCGTTGCCCGAGGAACCCGCTGTAGAAACCGCAGATGAAATTGTGGAACCTGCCGTCGGCGCGTCCGATGATGAGGAGCCTACAGAAGATGCTGGCGATGAGTCGCTTGTTACCTTCGACGACTTGGGGCTTATTCCCGAGGTGCTCGAGGCGGTGAAGAAGGCCGGTTACGAGACTCCGTCCCCGATTCAGGCGAAGGCTATCCCCGCGTTGTTGCAGGGAGCGAACCTGCTGGGAACGGCTCAGACGGGTACGGGAAAGACGGCCGCGTTCTCGCTGCCGCTCCTTTCCAGGCTGCAGTTCAACGGGCATGAGACATCGATGCTCGTTCTCACGCCGACGCGCGAACTTGCCATCCAGGTGGCCGAAGCTATTCAGCAGTATGCGGTCAAGATGCCGAAGGTTCACGTGGTTCCGGTTTACGGCGGGCAGGATATCGCTATCCAGATGCGTGCGCTCAAGCGCCAGGCGAACATCATCGTCGCGACTCCGGGCCGTCTTATCGACCACATCAAGCGCGGTTCCATCGTACTTTCGGGCGTGAAGGCCATCGTGCTCGACGAGGCCGACGAAATGCTTGACATGGGATTCATGGAAGACGTGGAGACCATTCTCAAGGAAATTCCCGCCGATGCCCAGCGCGCTCTTTTCAGTGCGACCATGCCGGCTGACGTGAAGAAGATTATCGAACAGCACCTGGGCGAATACGAAGAGGCGCGCATCGAAGGCAAGACGACGACGGTGGAAAATATCCGTCAGCGCTTCTTGCTGGTGAAAAGCGAACACAAGATCGAGGCGCTTGCCCGCGTGCTCGAAGGTGAAGATTTTGATGGCGTGCTGATTTTCGTGCGCACCAAGCAGAACACCACCGAAGTCGCCGAGAAGTTGGAAAGTCGCGGCTTCAACGTGGCACCGCTCAATGGCGACCTTGCGCAGTCGATGCGCGAACGCACCATCAACCGTCTCAAGATGGGCAAACTCGATATCGTCGTCGCCACCGACGTGGCCGCCCGCGGTATCGACGTGGACCGCATCTCGCTCGTGGTGAACTACGACATTCCTTACGATACGGAATCCTACGTGCACCGCATTGGCCGTACGGGTCGTGCGGGCAGGAGCGGTAACGCCATCTTGTTCATCACCCCGCGCGAACGTCGCCTGTTGAAGACAATCGAAAAGGCTACCCGCCAGCCCATCGAGGCTATGGCGATGCCGACTTCTGAACAAATTAGCGAAAAGCGCGTCAGTGCGTTCAAGAACAAGGTGAAGAGCGTCGTGAGCTACGGCGAGCTCGACAAGTTCAAGGCTCTCGTCCATGCGATGGTTGAGGAAGGCTGCAATATGGAAAATGGCGTGGTGCTCGAAGACGGCTCCGTTCGCGAAATGACCGCCGAAGATGTCGCCGCCGCTGTCATCAAGATGTACCAGAAGAAGCAGCCGCTGTTCCCGGAACTCGCTCCGCTCGATACGCCGAAGGAACGCCGCGAAAAGAAACTCGGGGGCAGGGATTTCCTCGGGCGCGATTCCGAAAGGGCCGCCGGTGAATTCAGCGGCGAAGAAAAGAGCCGCCTGCGTAAGGAACGCAAGGAAGGCAACAACGGGGTCGAGGAAGGGTTCTTGCGCTACTACATGGGCGTCGGCCGCATGGACCGCGTTACCCCGAAGGACATCGTGGGCGCCATCGCTGGCGAAGGCAACATCAGCAGCAGCAACATCGGGCGCATCAAGTTGTTCGACAGGTTCAGTACCGTCGAACTGCCCGAGACGCTCCCGCAAGAAGTTTTGGACATCCTCTCCGGGATGACAATCCGCGGGAACGATTCCAAGTTCCGCCTGATGACCGACGAACCGCCTACCGGCCCGCGTGAAAGTCGCGAAGGCCGCCGCGGGTTCCATCGCGATGGCGACCGTCGTGGACGCAAGTTCGAAGGCGACCGCCCGTTCGAAAACCGCAGGGCCCGCCGCGAAAAGATGTTCGGCGACCGCAAGTTCGGCAATCGCGAAGACCGCCCGTTCCGCAAGGAACACGACGAACGCGGTTTCGGCGACAAGCCTTTCCGCAAGACCCGCCGTTTCGGACGCGTGTAGTGCTCTTGAAAAAGTGTTATATTAGCCTCGCACAATGAAGCAGATTGTAAAGAAGACAGTTCTCGATAACGGTATCACCATTCTTTCGGACTATATGCCGCATGCCTATTCCGTGGCCATGGGCGTATGGATTCCGCGCGGGAGCCGTCACGAGGCAAAAGACGAATTTGGACTGAGCCACTTTTACGAACACCTGGTGTTCAAGGGAACCGAAAACCGCACCGCGCTTGAGATTGCTCGTTCCGTCGAGGACAAGGGCGGGAACCTGGAAGCCTATACCACAAGGCAGGAGACCGGGTTCTACGCGCAGATTGAACGCAGCCACCTTCCGCTCGCCGTCGACGTGATCGCGGACATGCTCATGCATCCGCGCATGGACAAGAAGGAGATGGAGAAGGAACGCCGCGTCATCATCGAGGAAATCCACAGCTATGACGACATTCCCGAAGAAATCGTGGGCGACGTTTTCAATGCGATTCACTTCAAGGGTTGCGGCATCGCGCATTCCATTACCGGGAACATCAAGCAGGTAAAGGCCCTCACGCACAAGCAGATGCTCAAGTACAGGGCGCAGGTCACGGATGAAATCCCGCTGCTCGTTTGCGCTTCGGGCAAGGTGGACCACGAAGAACTCGTGCAACTTTGTGCGGAAAAATTTGCGCAGAAAAAGACTCGCGGCGTATTGCCCGCAGATGCTTACCGTGCGCACAACAGCGTGAAGGTCGTGCAGAAGCAGGACATCGCGCAGTCGAACCTCTTCTGGGGCCTGAGCTTTGACCGCAACTTGATGGACGAGCGCGGACGTTGCGCTCTTTCGCTGTTCAACGTGGCGATGGGTGCGGGCATGGCGAGCCGCCTGTTCCAGAAAATTCGCGAAGACAAGGGACTCGCTTATTCCGTATATTCCACTGCGGACATCTACTGCGATTGCACCGACTGGGGCGTGTCGCTTGCCACCGAACCGCACCAGCTCAAGACGGCGCTCGAACTTTCGCTGAACGAGACCCGCAACTTCTTGAAGCGCGGGTTTAACAAGGGCGAATTCGAACGCACCAAGACGAACATCCTGGGCGGCATGTACCTCGGCGCCGACAGCCCCGAGAAGCGCGTTGTCCGCATGGCGGAACAGACCTTGCATCTCGGTGAATTCCACACGATGGAACACTCCGAAAAAATCATCACCTCCATGACAGAGGACGAAGTCGTCGCGACTACGAACAAGCTGTTCAACGCCGCGAAGTTCTCCGCCGCAGTCATCGAGCCCGCCGGCCGCAAGAAGACCGAACTGGACGTAGACTTTTTCTAAGACGACTTGCACCCCGCGCATTTCTAAACAGACAATAAAAAAGTCCCCCGCCGTTTTACCGGCAGGGGACAATTTCTCGCGGTTGTTCAGCTATTAGGCAGCCTTCACAGTTTCCACGACCTTGGCAAATGCCTCAGGATCGGCATAACGTTCAAACATCATTGCAATTGGATCTGCATTCATTGCGGCATGACCACCAAGAACTTGGAATTGCGCACCTTGTGTAATAACACCTTCAAGACCTCCTTCTGAAATTTTATCCAACATTCCACCTAACGAATTCATATTAAAACGAGTGTTTTCTGCCCATTTTGCCATTTTCATTAAGTTTTCTGTTCCACCTTTGAAATTATACTTTTGTGCAAGTTTTAAACTATCCACAAGAGTTTTTGTATATTTTCTACCATTTAATCCAATTCTATTTACATCTTGTAAAACGTTATCCAACATATCAACAGAATCAGCAACTCCAACATTAAATATTTCCATTTGTGAAGCATAATTTGAAGCCAAACCATTATCTCCAAGGTATTCACCTAAACCAAACATTTGTCCATAATCATGTTTATCAAAAATACGATTACGTCCGGTAGTTTCAATAAAATCTTGCTGATATTTTGCAGCATCTTCATATGTTTTTCCAAACTTCCTTGCAACTTGTCCCCCTGTAAACATACTTTTTTGGAAATCAAATAATTGGTTTTTATTTGTATAACCTAAACTTTTTCCTAAATTATTTGTAACTCTATCAAATTGTTCAACAAATTGTTCAGTTTTTTGTGCTAATTGAAGCCACGTTTTTTTAATTTCAGCAGCAGCATCTATAATAATTTCTTTCTTTTCTGTTTCAATTTCCAATTGTTTATTTGCTACTTGTACAGCATAATCTTTTTGTGTTGTTGCTAATTCATATTCTGCATCAACACTTGTTTTAACCCAATCTGCTGCCCTTGTTAGAACACCATTTGCATTATGTAACAGTGCTTGTTCTTTGGCGTGTTCACCCTCCTGGAAACCC
>CACXXH010000115.1 GCA_902771595.1 Fibrobacter succinogenes
GCCCGACTCGAAGATATTCAGGTTCTCGAACTCCACGAAGTCGCCCTTGATGTCGAATGCCGCAAGCACTTCCTTTTCTGCCTGTGCCTTCGCTTCCGCAAACTTCTTGCCCTTTTCCGTCACGAGGAACATCAGGCGTTCGTATTCCAGTTCCGTGAGCACGTTGATGTTCACGTTCTTGCGGTCCTTCAAGTTCGTCAATGCATGGAGCGTCAACTCATCCGAAGACTTATTTCCGGTAATTTCGTTGCGGTAGACACCCGTCACCTCGAACAGCGCGCACGTGGACTTGAGCGAGACATCCTCGACGGTAAAGTCGCCCTTGTCGCTCTTGACCTTTCCCTCGAAAAGCTCGTCCGTAAATTCCAACGTTTTGCAGTCAATACCCTGCACTGTCACGGCGGAGCCCTTCACAAACGGGCCCTTCTGCGTCACGCCCGCCACGTTCAAATCGGCGATGATGCCCGCATCCTCCGTAGAGCCGCCCGCAGCCTTGTCACCATCGGAACAAGCCCAGAACATGGCGCTCACCGCGAGCACCCCAAGGGCAGCACCCCACTTCATTATCCATTCCTTTTTCGCGAACATCATCTGTTCTTCCTTTCCCTAAAATTAGTCCTTCACGCAACGGACAGAAAGTCCCTCGGGCTTGTATCTGTAGGTCAAGTCCGCATTTTCAACGTAGTAAGTCAAAGACATGGTATATACGGTGCCACGATCTTTCTCAGAAGAACTCCAGAAGTTCGTGAAGTAGCCCTTGTTGCGGTAATCGCCACCGGCGGTCCTGCTGTCAGCAGGCAGCGCAGCAAAGGAATAACCATCCGTTCCGTTGCCGTTACTTGTCCAACCGCTTGTCGATTTGAGCATCTTGCCCGCCGTCGACATTCCACCGACAGCGGCAAATAACGTTCCCCATTCCGTTTGCGTAGGCAAGTGCCAGCCCTCGGGGCATATGCCTCGCACCGAGCCCGCCGAATCGACGTTACAAGTCTTGTCATAACCGCACCCCTTTCCTTTCGTAGACCAAACACCCACACTATCCATCGCAACGGACCAGGTGTAAAGACGACCGTACATGGCACAATTGTCTAAGGCATTGTCAAAGCACCAACTCGTAGAATCGGATTCGTAGGCTGCATAACTATAGGGGACATCAGTGTATGCATAGTTAAGATTCTCCGCCATCCAAGTCTGTGTACCAATGGTGACCGTCTTGTAGGTCTGGCCGTCACGGGAATCGGTCAAAGTTCCATATTCGCAATTGTCTTCGGTTTCAGTCTTGCACGGCGCCACCAAAGCAACCGAACTGGATGATGGGCTAGACACTTCGCTACTGCTGGACGCAGGAACAGCAATACCATCCTTCACGCAGCGGACAGAATTCCCGACGTTTTTCCGTTCGTCATTTATGCACCCTCTATCACATTTCATGTTATTATCCAGTGTCATTTTGTAGGCGTAGTCACTATAGTGATCAAAGGAACTCCAGAAGTCTGCTTCGTCGCCAGCGTGATTGAAACTGCCATTATAGTAACCAGCAGGCAACGCAGAAAAACCGGAAGAGTCAGAGCCATTTCCATTTCCGGACCAACCGCTCTGGGATTTGAGAACCTTATTCTCATTTGACTGCCAACCCACAGACGTAAGCATAGCAACCCATTCATCATAGTTCGGCAAATGCCAACCATCGGGGCAAACACCCTGCACTTTCGCAGGCAGGGTACACGACTTGCCATAACCGCAATCCAGCGGCGCCTTTGCATCGTTCGCCAAGGCAACAGAGTCAATCGCTGCAGCCCAGGTATAAAGGCGGCCATACTTTACGCAATTGTCAGATTCATTATCGTAGCACCAAGATTTGTCTTTTAGACTCGCGGTCTTCGTGCTATCTGAATAATTGAGGTTTTCCGCCATCCACACCTGATCGCCGATTTTCACGGTCTTGTAAACCTTGCCATCGCGCAGGTCCTTGAGCGTATTTGCAGTCGCATCGTATTCACTGCCCTTTACACAACGGACCGAGTGTCCGACATACGTGCGGCCGCTAATCAGGCGTACGGCAAAGGCATCCGCGAGCAAACGTATAGCGGCCGCATAGTTTCCGTACCCTACAGAACTCCAAAAGCCTGCAGCTTCCCCCTCAAACATCTTGTTATCCCAGCCACCAGCAGGCAACACAGTGAAGCCGAAATCATCCGTACCATTGCCGTCACTATTCCAGCCACTCGTAGACTTGAGTTTCATGCCTGCAACCGAATCCCCACCGACCGCAGCGAGCAGCACTCTCCATTCCGCAGTATCAGGCAGGTGCCAGCCGCTAGGGCATGCATCCATTGCCGCACCCCATTCATAAAGGCGGCCATACTCTGCGCAGTATTCGGCAGAATCATTATAGCAGTAACTGGAATCTGTTTCAAAGTTCAGGTTTTCCGCCATCCACACCTGATCGCCAATTTTTACGGTCTTGTAGGTTTTGCCGTCACGGGAGTCTGTAAACGAGCCTTCGGCAGGTTCATCAGGTTTTAAACTGCTACTGGACACACTTGTCTCGCTATCGCTCGACTTCGGTGTGACGCTGGAAGAGGATTCGCTGTCGCTGCTCAGGATGATGGTATCGCCGAAAACTTCGATATACTTCTCGAATGCGGGCACCACGTCGGCATAGCCCCAGCTTTCAACATTCTTGCGGATTGAATCGAGTGTTCCGTCGGCCGTAGCGGCCACCTGCCATTCCTCAATCACAGACTTCGTCTTGTCATCCTTCCACTCGCCGGTTTCCGCGAACGAGTCGGCAAACTTCTCGATGCGCTTTGCAAGGTCCGCATCGTCCGTTTCCGCCTGCATCAACACGCTCACGGCAAGCAGTGCCGCGTTGCCATCACCGCTTTCAAAGATAGTCAGGTCTTCGGAATTGTCGAAGTCGCCATCAATACCGAATGCCGCAAGCACTTCCTTCTCCGCCCGCTCCTTCGCGTCCGCGAACTTCTTGCCTTTCTCGGTCACAAGATACATCAGGCGTTCGTATTCCAGTTCGGTAAGCAAGTTGATGTTCACGTTCTTGCGGTCCTTCAAGTTCGTCAATGCATGGAGCGTCAACTCCTCCGAGGACTTCTTACCGGTAATCTCATTGCGGTATTTACCCGTCACCTCGAACAAGGCACATGTAGACTTAAGAGAGACTCCGTCGATGGCAAAGTCACCCTTGTCGCTCTTGACCTTGCCTTCAAAAACTTCGTCCGTCAGTTCAAGCGTCTTGCAGTTGATTCCCTGCACCGTGACCTCGGAGCCCTTCACAAACGGTCCCTTCTGCGTCAAGCCAGCCACATTCAAGTTGGCGATAATGCCGGCATCTTCCGTAGAACCACCCGCGACACTCTTGTCATCGGAACACGCCCAAAACATGGCGCTCACCGCGAGCACCCCGAGTGCAGCGCCCCACTTCAATACCGATTCCTTTACCGTAAACATCTGTTGTTCTCCCTTCCCTAAATTTAACCCTTGACGCAGCGGACGGAGTACGCAATGTACTTATCAATGATGTACGGGGTCATATCGTCGTAACTGTAGTACAAGCTCATGCCGCGCACTTTACCGTCTTCGCGCTCTGTAGAACTCCAAAAGTACGCGTAGATACCCACGGAGAAGAAAGCCCCACCGTCGGACTTGTGACCGCCAGGAATTGCAGAAAAACCGAAGGAGTCAGTACCGCCGCCATCACCATACCATCCTGTCAGTGACTTGAGATTCCTGCCCCCAGATCGACCACCCACCACCGAGAACAGGGAGTCCCAATCTGCATCGCTGGGCAGGCGCCAGTCACTCGGACACACCGTTATCGCAGCAGCCCAAGTATATAAACGACCGGTCACATCGCAGGTGGAGCTATCTTTATTATCAGATTTACCATAGCACCAGCTTGTTTCCTTTATGTTTAAATTCGTAGAATCATAATAATTCAGGTTTTCTGCCATCCATACCTGGTTACCAATCTTCACCGTCCTGTAAACCTTGCCGTCACGCTCATCGGTCATGGAACCGTAGTCAATATCAGGGTTGAAACGGCATTCTTTTGGCACATCCCAGCTCCACGCACCATTTTTTCTTTCTTCTTCCAGAAGAGCCGAACAATTCACCTCGTCCGCAGAACTGCTGCTGGATTTCGGAACAGTCCCGTCATCATTTTTCAAGCAACGGACGGAAAATTGGGCGCTTTTAGGTTCTCTATACAAACTCGCAACAGCACTTTTATAATACAAACTCATACCGTACGCATCAATGTTGTATCCCCCCGTATAGTGTTCCACAGAACTCCAGAACAACGCGAATTGGAACATGTCGTAGCTTGAAGCACCTGCAGGAAGTCCCGAGAAGCCATAAGTATCTTCACCGTTGCCATTATCATCCCATTTATCCCATCCGGACGTTGACTTCAGCGCTTTGCCGGAAGATGATTGTCCCCCTACCGCGGCGAACAAGATATACCATTCTGTCGTATCGGGCAAGTGCCAGCCTTCGGGGCATACTCCACGCACAGGGAATGTCGCAGAGCACACAAAGCCATCCCCATCGAGTATATGACGTCCGCAGCCCTTGCCGTCCGTACTCCATACACCGGCACTATCCATGGCCGCTCCCCAAGTGTATAGGCGTCCATAATTTTTGCAGTTTTCGGCATAATCGTTATAGCAATAGCTGCCTGCCGTTTCGTAGTTCATGTTCTCCGCCATCCACACCTGATTGCCGATTTTTACCATCCTGTAAGTCTGGCCGTCGCGTTCGTCCTTAAAGCAGTTCTTGTCTGTATCCACATTACACAGCACTCTTTTAAACTGCGAGCTCGATGAGATCCCGGAACTGCTAGATGTTTCGACAGGCTTTGAGCTGCTGCTGGATGGCGGAATAGCAGTATCATCATTCAAACAGCGAACAGACATCGCAAAATGTTTGCCGGAGACCAGGAATACATCGTAGTTATAGTACCAGAGCAAAACTATGCCGGTCGCCATATCACTACCGTTCTCAGTAGAACTCCAAAAATTTGCAGTACCACCTTCGCTAGAGAAAAGCCCACCCTTTTCGTCCCTGTCGCCACCAGGAAGCGCTGCAAAGCCGTATTCATCCGTTCCATTTCTCGCTTCTCCCTTACCACCAATCCAGCCACTAGTGGACATGAGCTTTTCTCCCGCGCCCAATTTTCCACCGACAGCGGTGATTAGAGTCACCCACTCCGTCGTATCCGGCAGATGCCAACCCTCGGGGCAAGCATTCATCGCCGCATCCCATATATAAAGGCGGCCATACTTTGCACAGTATTCAGCAGAATCATTATAGCAGTAACTGGAATCCGTTTCAAAGTTCAGGTTTTCCGCCATCCACACCTGGTCACCGATTGTTACGGTCCTGTAAACCTGGCCGTCGCGGGTATCCGTCAGGGTATTCTTTTCGGCATTGTACGTCGTGTCTCGAGAGGAACTGGACACACTTGTCTCGCTAGAACTCGACTTCGGTGTGACGATTAAGACAATGCTGTCGCCGTCCGCGTAGGCTTCGATGAACTTCTCGAAGGCGGGCACGGTATCACCGAGGTCCCATGCTTCGACGTTCTTGCGGATGGAATCAAGCCCGCCGTTCGCCGTGGCCTCGATAGCCCATTCCGAAATTGCATTCTTCGTGGTAGAATCTTTCCACTTGCCGGTTTCCGCGAACGTTTCCGCGAACTTTTCCATACGCGTAACAAGTCCCGCATCGTCCGTTTCCGCCTGCATCATCACGCTCACGGCAAGCAGAGCCGCGTTCTCGTCGCCCGACCAGGCGTTCGTATTCCAGTTCCGTAAGCACGTTGATGTTCACGTTCTTGCGGTCCTTGAGGTCGGTCAGTGCGTGGAGCGTCAACTTTTCCGAAGACTTCTTTCCGGAAATTTCGTTGCGGTAGACACCCGTCACCTCGAACAGCGCACACGTGGACTTGAGTGTAACATCCTCGACAGTAAAGTCGCCCTTGTCGCTCTTGACCTTACCCTCAAAAATTTCGTCCGTAAATTTGAGCGTCTTGCAGTCGATTCCCTGCACAGTCACCGCAGCGCCCTTCACGAACGGGCCCTTCTGCGTCACGCCCGCCACGTTCAAATCGGCGATGATGCCCGCATCCTCCGTAGAGCCGCCCGCAGTCTTGTTGCCATCGAAGCACGCTGTCACAAAAACCAATGCCAACGCGAGCAACATAAACCAATTATTTTTCATCTTGTTCTACTCCCTTATTTTTTGAATCCTCTTTCTTTTCCAGGCGTTCGCTCAACGGAAACAGCTGCAAGTTCATGCGGTAAACCTGTTCGGTCTCGTCGTCTTCCGTCGCAATCGCCACAATGCGGCGGCGGAATTCCGCAATCTCTTTCCTGATCCGTTCATACGCATGGCGCGTAAGCCCGAGCGTAAGCCCCGACATGTCGCGCTCCGAAAGCGGCAAGTCCAAAGCTTTCACCGCAAACTCCCCCATCTGGCGCTGCATATCGCGAGCCGCCACCGGCACCGCATCCACGGGCCCCATCGACACGGACTTTTCCGTCTGGTGGTAATTGCCGTTCCTGTCCTTCTTCAGGAGATCGGCCTTCACCAGAAAATCAAGCGTCTCGGAAACCTCCGCCGCAGAAATCTTCGACTTGCAGGCATGCGCGATTTCCAGCGGTTTCGCCCCCGGCATGTGCACAGCCAGTTCGCGGATAACCGGATTTTTCCATGACTTGAAGTAATCGAATTCCTCACTCCCGAGTACGCGTACCTTGTGCGCCTGCGCCAACGCGCAACGTTCCTCGAAGGCCGCACGCTTCGCCTTATCCCCCTTGGCATGCGCATACGAAACCATCAGCACAAAGTAAGTGCTCTCGAAACCCGCAAGTCCCATGGCGTTCGCAACCGAGCCGGCCGCACCGATGCTCAAGTTCTTCTTGCCTTCGCAGACATATTTCAGGTAAACCGCCGACGAGAAACCGGCATCGCGCGCAAAATCGCGCCACGTAAAGGCCGAGCTGCGCTTGCGTTCATCGTAGTAATCCTGGATGTACTTACGATAATCGGTATATTCAACGATATCCTTCATAGGTACAAATATAGGTTCTGAATAGTCCTTTGGAACACAAAATTTGCGTTTTTGAGCTAATTTTACCGCTTTTTGCCATTTTAACAAATTTTAGCATTTTGGAATACAAGCGACGTATCCCCAGAATACAGGAAAACCCCGCCATCGCTGGCGGGGTTTCTTCCTCCTCTTGACAAAAGGCTTGCCAATCTTGGCACTACTTCGTAGTGCAGACTGCTACGCACGGCTTATTCATCCTTCAAACACCGGACGTATACGAAATTATCCTTGTCAAATTCCAAATTTGTCACATAGTCATTCACACCACGGAACCCAATCCAATAAGCAACTTCGCCACTGGTTTCTGTAGAAGTCCAAAAATAAGCCCTAGAATCATCTACACTGGCTCCTAAGCCATCAAACAACACCGAGAAGCCGACAGCATCCGATCCATTTCCACCGTCACCCCAACCGCTCTGTGACTTGAGAATCTTGCCCGCCCTCGTATAGCCTCTCGCCGCGATAAACAACGTTTCCCATTCATATTTATCCGGCAGATGCCAGCCACTGGGGCAAATGCCCCGTACCGGGAAAGTTTCAAGACATGTATTGGCATTTCCACATCCCTTGCCATTTTCACTGAAAGCTCCTGCGCCATCCATCGCCGTTCCCCATGAATACAGACGGCCATATTTTTCGCAGTTACTAGCATCGTTATCATAGCACTCACTGTCATCGGTTTCAAAATTAAGGTTTTCCGCCATCCATGTCTGCGCACCGATTACCACCGTTTTGTAGGTTCGGCCATCACGGGAATCCGTCAGCGTGCCGTACTCGCAATTATCTTCAGTTTCGGTCTTGCAAAGAGCGGCAAGCATAACCGAAGACGAAGAAGCAATAGAACTTGACGAGGATATCACCCCAGCCTCGTTCTTGACACAACGGATGCTAAAGCCATAATCTTTATAATCTGATTTTACTCCACGGCTCATTCTATAAGAATAAGCATGCACCTCACTATAGTCAGTTGCACTCCAGAAACAAGCTTCTTCACCAACGTCCCTGTTTAAACCGGTACTTTCTTTTCTATAGCCATATGCCACTGCGGAGAAGCCAACAGAATCGGTACCGGCTTCATCATCAAGCCATCCCCATTGCGACTTGAGATTTTTAGTTCCCGCAGCAGCAAGCAAAGTTTTCCATTCAGCACTTTTCGGCAAATGCCAACCATCAGGGCAAATCCCCTGCGTATTATCCGGAACTTCGCAATATGCGCCAATGCCGCAATCTATTCCATCGCCATCGTCATAAAGTTTTTCCGTGTCGATAGCAGCAGCCCAATCATAAAGGCGTCCCGCTACTTTACATTTTTTTGGATCATTGTCATGGCACCAACTGTGTCCCAAAAGGCTCGGCGTCTTGACACTATCAGCATAATTCAGATTCTCAGCCATCCATGTCTGATTA
>CACXXH010000116.1 GCA_902771595.1 Fibrobacter succinogenes
CGAAGGATCTAGACCCGAGGGATAGTAAATGATGAAAAGAAAGATTGTATTAGCCGCGGCTGTGATGGTGTCGGCGATGGTGCTCACCGCCTGCAACGAGTCTGGCGCCTCCAAGAGTGCCGGTTCCAAGAGCGCTGACCTGAATTGTCCGGAACTCCCGCAAGACCCGGAAGCTACGGGCGAATTCGACCCGATTGCTTCCAAGGACGCCCGCCCCTGCGGGACCATCACCCTCTGGGGCTCCGCGATGCCCAAGTCCTTCAACATGTGGGAAGACTACAACAGTTTCTCCGCCGAGCTCATGGGCATGATGTTCGAACCGCTGGTAAGCCTGCACTCTACCGAGGACCGCGAAGTCGGCATCCTGGCCGACAGCTGGAGCGTGAGCGAAGACGGCAAGACGTTCACCTTCCACGTGGACCCGCGCGCCAAGTGGAGCGATGGCAAGCCCGTGACCGCCGAAGACGTGCAGTACTATTACGACGTCATCATGGACGAGAAGAACCTCACGCCGATTTTCAAGGTCGGCCTTAGCCGCTTTGACCGCCCCGAAGTCGTGGACAGCTTTACGGTGAAGAAGGAATCTCACTGGGGCAACTTCTGGGAAGCTGCGGGTATGCTTGCGTTCCCGAAGCATGTGTGGGCCGGCAAGGACTTCAACCAGATCCGCTATGAATTCCCGGTCGTCTCGGGCCCGTACAAAATCAAGACCTTCCGTGAAGACCGCTACGTGGAACTGGCCCGCCGCGCCGACTGGTGGGGCTTCAAGAAGAACTGGAACCGCGGCAAGTACAACTTCCAGAAAATCCGTTACCGCTTCATGAACGACCAGACGAAGGCGCTCGAGGCCTTCAAGAAGCAGGACTTCAACGCGTATGCCATCTACACGAGCAGCATCTGGATGAAGCAGACCGACTTCGACGCCGTGAAGAAGGGCTGGGCCGTGAAACAGCGCATTTTCAACAAGGAGCCCATCGGATTCCAGGGCATGGCCATCAACCTGCGCAAGCCGCAGTTCCAGGACGTGCGCGTCCGTCGCGCCCTCAGCATGCTTTTGAACCGCGAGGCGATGAACGAGAAGTACATGTTCGGCCAGTACTTCTTGCTGAACAGCTATTACCCCGACCTGTGGGAAGGCAATAAGAACCCGACGGCGCCGCTCTACACGTTCAATCCGGATAGCGCCCGCGCCCTGTTTGCGGAAGCGGGTTACAAGGTGAACGGCCAGGGCGTTCTCGAAAAAGACGGGAAGCCTTTCGCGATCAACTTCATCACGAGCCAGGAAGACCTGCGCCACCTCACGCTGTTCCAGGAAGACCTGAAGAAGGTCGGCGTGGTGGCGACCATCGAACAGATGAGCCAGAGCACCTTGCGCAAGCGTCTCGATGATGCCGACTTCGACCTCTACTGGGTGAATTGGGGTGCAGGCCGCCTCCGTGACCCCGAAGCGAGCTGGCATTCTGCAACGGCACTCCAGAAGGGTACGAATAACCTAGCCGGTGTTCAGGATAAAGTTGTCGATAGCCTTATCGACTTGCAGAAAACGGAATTTGACCTTGCCAAGCGCAACGAAATCCTGAAGGCTCTCGACAACCGCCTCGCCGAAATTGTGCCGTACGTGCTTATGTGGCAGTGCGACCACCATCGCATTCTTTACTGGAACCGCTACGGCATGCCCGAAAAAGTTCTGGACCACTTCAACCGCGAAGACGCCATCCCCGTTTACTGGTGGCTCGATCCGGAAAAGTCCAAGAAGCTCGACGCCGCCATGAAATCCGGCGAAAGCCTCCCGATTCCGGAATACGACGTGAAGTGACACGACCTTTGGTCGTGTCATGCCGCAGTCACGCCGCAGGCGGGGCAAGGGCATCCATGGCATACGGAACACGTCATGCCGCAGTCACGCCATAGGCGGGACAAGGGCATCCATGGCATACGGAACACGTCATGCCGCAGTCACGCCGCAGGCGGGACAAGGGCATCCATGGACACGCTTGTCGCTTCGCGACTGCAGTGTGACGCAGCATGTTAATGAAAAAAGGTTATAAAAAGGCATAAAATCCCTTTTTAATCGTATAATATGTAGGAGGTCCCTTATGGACAAGAAAGCCTACAATTATATCCTTTTTAGCAAGAAAAATGGAACCCTTTACATTGGGGTTACGAGCAATCTTAAAAAAAGAATCGTAGAACACAAAGAGGGGGTTCATGAAGGATTCACAAAGAAATACAATGTGACGAAACTAGGATATTTTGAAGAGCATCAAAGTATTGTTGAGGCTATACAGCGAGAAAAGTTTTTGAAGAAGTTCTCACGAAAACGAAAGATTGCGTTAATTGAGAAAATGAATCCAAATTGGGATGATCTTTTTTATCAACTGTAGTCATGCCGCAGTCACGCCATAGGCGAGACAAGAGCATCCATGGACACACTTGCCTTGCTACGCAAGGCTTCGGTGTGACGAGGTAGGAAAACCTTGCAGTAAACGTCATGCCGCAGTCACGCCGCAGGCGGGGCAAGGGCATCCATGGACACGCTTGCCTTGCTACGCAAGGCTTCGGTGTGACGATACAAAAAAGACGAGCAAGGTTACGAAGCAGCGAAACATTTATGTTTCGATATTTCGGAACCGCAGCCGTCTTGCGTGTAACGCAAAAGACGTGCTGTAACGCAAAAGACGTGCGTTGCTGCACGTCTTTTAAAATTGCGTTAAGCGGGTCTACTAGAACCAGTAAGTCACGCCGAGCATGAACTGCAGGTTGGCCGTATCCCAATCGGTAGTCTTGGTGAATTTTTCTTCAGTGATGAAGTCGGAAAGGCCCAGCACGACGCGGAAGTCGATGTCTACGAACGGGACGATGCCGGTACCCACGCCGAAGGCGAGGTTCATTTCAAAAGTGCCGAATTCGTACCAATCATCGATGGTGCCATCATTGACTTTGATGAGGCGAGTATCGACAACAAGATCTTCTTCGGATGTTGTGCTCAGGTTGAAGGTGAATTGCGGACCGCCTTCGATAAAGAGGATGGGAAGCAGGGAGAAGCGGACCATCACCGGAATATCCAAAGCCCATGTGGTGGAACTTAACTTGTTATTGCGCTCATAGGTGAAATTACGCATGTCAATCAAGACTTCCGGTGCAAGCGTGATGGGAAGCAGCGGGAGGGAAATCTTGACTGCGGCACCGGCATTGAAGCCTATACCCGAACCGAAGTTTTCGGAGTCGTCACCCCGGATAGTGTTCACGTTGGCGCCAACGCGGGCACCAAAGTCAATCTGGGCAAAAGAAGCTGTCGCTGCGATAAATGCTGCGAGGAGGATTTTCTTGAGCATTGTGATTCCTTTGTTGAGGGTTTGAAATTAAAATAATATAAAAAACGCACGTTAGCAATAAAAAACGTGCGTCTTGTGATTTTTAAAGGCAAATTAAGCCATGCGCCGGTTTAAACCGGCTGTAGGGGTTGCTCTAGTCTTAGAAGTTGAACCCACCGGCCATGTAGATTCCGGTAGCTTCGCCGTCCATGTCGCCAGTGCGGAACTTCAGGTGCGCCTTGATGTAGATGGCGGGATTGATATCGAATTGGGCGCCGAGCCAGAAGTTGAACTGGCTGTCGTCGAAGTCGGTGTCGTCGCCCCTTTCGTTGTCGCCTTCATCCCAAGTGTTTTCGGTCAGCCTCAACTTGAACTGCAAGCCGAGGTAGGGGGTGACTTGGGTCTTGGGAATCGTGTAGTCTATTTCGCCGGCCAGGTGGAGTTCCAGCCCGCGTTCGTAATCATGGCGGCCATTCCTGGGATTGTAATGCTTGAAGCCCCAGTCAAATCCGGCTTCCGTACCGAACGAAAGGCCCGGAGCCTCCTTGATGTCCATGGAGAACTGGGCGCCGAGGTAGAGCGAAAGCTCGTTGTTGCCCGGAGGGGTGAGGCCTTCATGCTTTACTTCGTCGGTGCCGATCGGGAGGTGAACGTCGAGAAAAGCGCTTACCATAGGGGTTATCTGGAAACGACCACCGAGAGTCACGTCTCGCATGCCGTTGCCGCCGTTGAAGCAGTCCCTGCAGTCTTGCTCGCCCCAGAACTGGTAGCCGAAGCCCACGACAGAAAGTTCAAGTACGTCAATGATCGAGATTCGGGCCCCGGCCGAAAGACCGGCCTGCGACCAGGCGTGGTCCCAGTCGTAGTAAAGCCCAACTTCGGCAGATCCGCCCAATGCGGGGCGGATGGGGAAGTAGTCCCATGTGGCGAACGAAGCGCTTACGGCGAGCGCCATGATTAGAATAAACCTTTTTAACATCCTAGACTCCTTGAAAGATTGTGCTTTTGGAAATCTAGAAAAAAGTTTTTTAGAATGTGTGAAATGCAACACAATGTGTTCTTGGACACCTCTAAAAGTTTAAAAATTTCTTATTTTCTATGCGAAAGGGGTCTATATGAGGTCGCATTGTATATTAATCTTTTCGTGTATCCTGTTGTTGGCGGGTGGGTCTTTCGCTGCTGGGGGCTCTCTTTCTGCAAATGATGGTGAAATTAGGCCGATTGCGTCGAAGTGCGCTTTAAAAAACGGCGTGGTCCGTTGTTCAATAGCTCAGTCTGATTCGAAAGCAACTTTGATTGATGCTGGTTACGCTGATTCGGATGTGAAAACGCTATGGAACACTTTTGTTAGTGATTTAGAAGGTCAAATGAATCCCTATGTGGGAGATGATAATTCTCTCTATTTGACTTTTGAAACGGATATTGACCTGGGCGGGTATGTGGAGGCAAAAAAAGAATGCTATGGATATGGTACCGCATTTGAACCGATTAATTTTCATACGTTGTTCAAAAATGTTGTTATCGACGGTGGTAACCATACCATCAAGAATTATTGCGATATATCGATTGATGTCAACCCTTCTTTCTTTAGAAAGATAAGGACCAATGTAACAATAAAAGATCTTGCTTTTGACAATGCCTATGTGCTTGCCAAAATAGAAGGAACAGTCTTGCGTGAGGCGGCAGTTGTTGCCGATGAAGTCAGTGGAAATGTAAAGGCTGTCTTTGAAAATGTGAAGGTTACCAATTCTAAGGTATATAGCTGGAATGCTGGGACTATATTGGGGACTGCTGCGTGCAATTCTGATACTGCGTGCCCTGAAATAAAGTTTTCGGGTGTGAAGGTCGAAAATGTAGACCTTGGATTGAATGAAGCGTATTTTGAAGATAATGCTCAGTTTTTATCGCATTCTTATTCGTTGTGGGCAAATAGGGTCTCTTATAGAGGTGGCCTGGCTGCTTATGTATGGGGATCTGCAGAATTTACTAATGATACCGCTTCAAATTTGAGAATTGTAGAAGACTTTTCGTTACAGATACAAAGCAGAGTTGCATATACTCGGTTTGGCGGTTTTGTTGGGGGAATAAAACCTTCATTGAATGCGGACCATAATAAGTTTTCTTTGCGGAACAGCGTCGTAGATGCTGAGATTAGGGGTACGATTGTAGGAGGCTTGATTGGTTATGTGGAATCAAATACCCTTGCTGAAAAATCTGATTTAGAAATATCGAATGCAAAGGTGACTCTGAATTCTGGCGATTATACCGGCAAAAGTGATAAACGCAATATGGGTGGCCTTCTGGGATATTTTCAATGGAAAAATGGAAACGTCTCTTTGTTGAAAAATAAAGTCGAAGCAAAGTTTGTATGCGTAAATCCGAATGTTGGAACAAAAGGTACGCAGATGGGAGGCTTGATTGGACAGTTTATTGCACAGGATAATGATGTCGCTCCGGTAAACATCAATGTAGAAGACAATAATGTAACTGCTGAAATAGATACAAAAGAACCAATTCTTTATGTTGGTGGGCTTGCAGGAAATATTGTTGCCAACGTTAAAAGCGATTTCTCTATCAAGAATGATACGGTTAGTGCAGAAATTAAAACGACTGCGGATGCCCTTTATGGTGGTGGGATTTTGGGCTATGCGGATTTATCACGTGGTGGTTCTCTCATCGTTAAGAACACGGTTGTTAAACCAGTGAAATTAAATTTGATTGCCGCATCTAACGAAATGATGGAAAATATAGAGGTGGGACTTGTTATAGGCCATGCGATGAGTAGTTATAATTATGATGGCGTGGTGAATGTTTCTGAAAATCGAGCCCGAGGAGACATCAAAATCGCAGCGACATCGCTTACGAAAACGATTATGAGTTCTGCTGGTGGATTGCTTGGTATGGTTCAGGCTGGCGAGACAACAGTTGCCAACAATGTAACGCAAGGAAATCTTGATGTCCCGAAGAATGGTGGCCTAGATGGAAAATTTTTCTTGGGATATGTCGTTGGGTATCCAGTCCTGTGTGGAACGTTAACGATAAGGAATAATTACCATTATGGTTCAACGGATGTAAATGCGGATTTGGCTGTAGGAACGATTCATACCTCTAGCATTGACATTCCTTATACAACGTGGAAAACGACGGGTGCAATGGATACATATGATGTCCGCTACAATTACCGCAATGCGGTTAAAACATTGAAGGCCGAAGGCGAACTTGCGTTGGATGGTTCCGGTTTGATTGTTTCCGGTAGTAATAAATTCTATGACGGCGTCATTAGCGAAGACGCCATGAAGTCTCGCTTGTTTACCTACGTGATGAATGCGACGCAGCTGGACAATCAGAATCCGGTTCTTTGTTTTGGATGAAGATTATAAGGAATTGACGGCAAACGACAAGGCTGCCTTGAAAGATTATTTGCCGGTAGAACAATGCGAAGCCGGAGCCTGTTCTTTGTATGTCTATACAGCTAAAGATGCGAAATTACCGAGCTTGAGATCTACTTTCGATGATTTGGAAGCCGGCTTTATGTTGATTGATAAAGTCTCTAGTGAAAATTCCTATGGTGTTTTTGACTATGGTCAAACGTTTACTCAAGATAAAACGGTTATTGGCGTAACGGACCGCGAAATCGAAGTGGAATATACCATGTTTGATTTGGATGAGTCTGGCTATGTGCCGGTGGATAAATATGCTGACCATGTGACTTTTGCGTGGCCGCGGGTGGATAAAATCCGCTTGATTTCTGGAAAGGGTGTTGTTCCGGTGATTCTGCTGGATACCGATGATGCTAATGGGAGTGCGCCTGAATATGAACTGAATTTTGATTATGCCGAAAATCCATGTATAGACGGCGTAAATGATGCTAATTGTCTGCCGAATGCTTTTTATTCCTCAAGTACAAGGTCTTTGAAGAAAATGGATGCCTTTGAAGACATCCTTAGGAATGTTAGAAAAGGCTTCAATAGCATTCATCAAAATAAAATTGTGTTGTCGTATTTGCCGTTTGAATTAAGTCGAGAAAAGGGCTATTTGCCGCGTATAGAAGTTGGCGTGGTTGGTCTCGATGCCGAAATCAATATGACCACATATGCCTATAATGGAAAGGGCGAACCTAAAGAAAAAGACTCCTTTGAAATAAAAAAAGAGCAGTCGGGTGTGGATATGGTTTCGAAGTACCAGTTCAGTTTGACAGAACGTGGCTTTATATTGAACGATTGGTGGGTTGATTTCTGGATTGATTTGGATACAACCTCCACGGATGATATAAAATCATGTTATAACGAAGGAAGCATGACGGCAAGGTGTGCCCAAGCTAGTGCGTATGGGGATCCGACCAAGAATTACTTCAATAGTGAATCAGATATTGAAATTCAGTTGAATGCAAGTAATGCGGGCAATCTTGCGGTTACACATCGCTTGCTGAAGTGGTCAACGAAACTTGCTCCCGATGAAAAATTGGACCTGGACTCGTTAATACAAGGCTTGGCTAGTATTGGACTTAAGCGAGCTTCGGAAAGAGCCATATTCATGGGAGTGACGCCGCGGCTGAAGTCTGCTATCTTGTACACAGTCAACTTTGATGTGAATGCAGACGGCAAGAACGTGTTCTTGACTGACAGGCTTACGGATACGGAAATCTATTCCCGCGAAAATGATGAAACGGCTAGACTCCCGGTAGTTCTTGCTACGGATGCCTGCTTTATGGGTTGGGATAAGAAATCGGACGGTCAGGCGGTTCCTTTGGGGACGAATTATCATACGTCTCTTGACGGGAGTCTTTTGGCTGCGGCTAATCCGAATGATGAAGAATCATTTGCGGTGTATGGAAACTGGGTTCCTGCTGGTAGTGGTGGGGGCAATAAAGTTAGTTGCAATCCGTCCAGCACCACTATAGAACTGAGCCTGCGTGATAAAGCCGATGAAGAGGCTGATTTGGGAACGGCTGTTCTGTGGCAGTCTTACCAGAAGCTTGGAATAGAAACCGAAAAGTTCGTGCATGAATTTGAAGATGGCAAGCTTGAGATTCCGACTTCTGCAGAACAGATGACTTTCCATGTGTCGTTGCTGCCTAATGATTCTTATAAGCTGGGACAGTTGACGCTGGTGACTTCTTACGCCGATTCCATGATGGAAGACCAGGAAACGCCGATTAGTTTCAGGGCCGGTAAAGACACAGTGTTTAGCGTGTCGCCTTCTGTCGACGTGTCCTATAAGCTAATTGCGAAGTTCTGCTCTTATTACAATGTGGCGCTTGACTTGAATGAACGCGATGTGGTGTTCTATGGCGATGATTCACGGATGGATTCTGTTCAGGTGGGCGAAATTGGCAACGTGGATGTTCCCGAGTGGATTTATACGGTTGATTCTTGCGTGGGCGGCTGGTCTATGAATAAGACTGCTCAGTGGGGCGATGCTGATGTTTACGGGATACCTGTTGATGCCGAAAAGATTTATGATGCTGCCGTCAGTTCCAAGGTGCTTTATGCGGTTTGGGCTGGTGCTGACCAGTGCGTGGAACAGCATAACTATAACCGCGTAATGGTTGAAACGGATCATGGTACGGTGCAGATTATAGAAACCTCGAAACAGTCTAATGTCTCTATCGTACATACTTTTGCCGCAGACGGCTCCATGATTTTGCCGGAAGTAGTCGAAGATACCGAAATGAAACTGCGCGTAAAAGTTGAAAAAGGCTACAAGTTGGATTCTGTTGTAGTTGTCGTAAAAGATAAATTTGCCGATGATGATGTGGAACTATATCGTTTCTCGCTGAAGAGTGGCGATGTGTTGCCCATGAAATATGGCAACATGTATATGAAGGCATACTTCTCTGAATATGATTCTGACGATGGCATGTCTGAACTGGTGTATCGGAATTTGCTGCAGTCGGGCAATGCCGTTCGCTTTGCTTTTGACTCGGCCACCATTGCGAAGAATAAATTGGTTTGGTTCCACCTGGTGCTTGAAAAGGAAGGTGTGGGGGTCGACAGTGCCGATGTCCGTTGCGATACCCAGGATTGCATCAAGGGTTGGGAAAAATACCCGTTGGCTGGCGGCAGCTACCTGCTCACGGTGGAAATACGTGACAGCACGGCGGTGTATTCGTTCGAAAAAACGTTCGATGTCGCTACGGAAATTGCCGTGGGCCGCAAGGGAATGTGGCACATGGTCGCGCTCTCGGATGTGGCGATGACTTCGCTCAAATGGGACGACGATGAAAAAATCTACTGGTGGAAAGAAGAGCAGAAATACGGTTCCTATTGGCAGTACCAGGAATTTACGAAGAAGCAGACGCCCGAACAGGGACGCGGCTATTGGTACAATTCGCTCGAAGGCCGTCCGCTGAAATTGAAGGAGGAGGGGTACGCCGGTGATGTGGTGTGGAAACTCGACAGCGTATATACCGGTTGGAATCTCGTGGCGAACCCGTACGGGTGGTATATGGATGTCGGGGTGCCGACTTGGGAAAAGCGTGAGAACGAACTCAGGGCGAATGGGGCTTCCGAAGAGGAAATAAATGAGGCTGTCTTGAATTACTACCCCCCGGTGGAGTTTCTGCGCTGGAATTCTGCTGCGGGTCGGTATGACCCGGTAGATACGCTGGCGCCTTACGAGGCGGTATGGGTGAGGTCGAATGATCCGGAACTAAAAGAATGGTTCCCGTCTACGGTCCCCGCCTACATAGTCGATTTGAATGGCGGAGACTCGACAACGAAATCGCATAGCAGGTCGCTCGCGAAGTCCGTGAAGGGCGTAGGCTGGAACTTGCAACTGATACTTTCTGATGCTAACGGCAAGGAGGATTGCTGGAATACGCTTGGCGTCGGGAAGCAGGCCAGGGTCTCCGATGAACCGCCTCCGGGCATGGGTGACCGCGTCAACCTCTCGATTGTGGAGGGCGGCAAGCGCCTTGCGAAGAGCGTGAAGGTGTTGTCCGAGGACGCCGCGTACGAATGGAATATCGAGCTTTCCGCTACGAGCAAGCGCAAGGGATTCCTGGATATCGCGGGTGCCGACGCCCTGATCGCGGAAGGGATGCACGTGTACGTGGTTATCGACGGCAAGACGGTGGAAGCCCGCGAGGGCGAAAAAATTCCGGTGGACCTCTCTACGGAAGCGAAGGTTGCCTTGGTCCGCGTTGCGTCTGCGCCGAAGAAGGTCGTTGCGCAGGAATTGCACGGGTTGCGCGTTGTCCAGGTGGGCGATGGCCTGCAGGTTTCCTTCGATGCGAAGGACCTCGGCGGCTCGAAGGCGCGAGTGGATGTGTTCGACATGAAGGGTTCCGTAGTCGCCTCGACGAGCCTCCTTGCGGTTGAAGGCCGCAACATGCTTACGATTGATGTTCCTCGCCGCGGCCTGTACATGGTGCGCGTTGTCGTCGCGGGCCTGGTCGACATGCGTCGCGTGATGATCAGGTAGGGTAGCGCCCGGACCAGGAAAAAGTCTTCTGGAAGGTAAAAATAATCTACGCAAAATCTGCGTAGATTATTTTTGTTATGTTTCCTTAACGCGGCTCATTATCGTTGCCATCGTCGCCCTCTTTTTCTAGATTTGGGCGCACTATGACAAAGGCTAAATTCATCAAATTCATCATTGCGTCGATACTTGCTATCGTCGCCCTCTACTTGCCCTACGAATCCCTCGGATTCGATGCCGCAAGCCCCATGGGAATCCTCAACCCGCTCGAAATTCGCGTGATTGGCGTTTTCGTGATGGCGGCCCTGTTCTGGATCCTCCAACCGTTCCCGATTTGGTCCACCTCCATGCTCGTCATCGTGCTGATGATTGTCACCATGTCGGATTCCTCCCTCATGCCTTTCCGCGTGGATGGCGTGACGATGATTAGCCATAAGTCAATCATGGCGACCTTTGCGAACCCCATCATCATGCTCTTCTTGGGCGGGTTCTTCCTGGCCGCTGCTGCCACCAAGTACAAGATGGACTTGAACCTGGCCCGCGTGCTCCTGAAGCCCTTCGGCAAGAACCCGAAGTTCGTGCTCCTCGGCCTCATGCTCATCACGGCCGTGTTCTCCATGTTCATGAGCAACACCGCTACCGCCGCCATGATGCTTGCCATCCTTGCTCCGGTGCTCAAGCTCTTCGACGAGAACGACCGCGGCAAGGCTGCCTTTGCCCTTGCTATTCCGCTCGGTGCCAACATCGGTGGTATGGGTACCCCGATTGGTACTCCTCCTAACGCCATCGCCCTCGGCGCCTTGAACGACGCTATCGCCCGTGGCGACCTCGTTGCGAACCCCGTGACCTTCGGCCAGTGGATGGCTTTCGGTATTCCGTACGTTATTATTTTGATGGTTGTCGCTTGGCTCCTCCTCCTCAAGATTTATCCGATCAAGATGAAGGAAATGTCCTTGAATATCGAAGGTGCCGGCAAGTTTGATACGAGCCCCAAGGCCATCATCGTCTACATCACCTTTGTTGTTTGCGTTGTTCTGTGGGTTATCGGTAAGAACGGTCTCTGGATTATCCCGGGCCATGGCATCAACGATAACGCGATTGCCATGATTCCGATGGCCGTGTTTGCTTTGACTGGCGTGATTACCAAGAAGGACTTGAACGCGATGAGCTGGGACGTGCTCTGGCTCGTGGCCGGTGGTTTTGCTCTCGGTGTTGGCCTCAACGCAACTGGCCTTGCCTCTCACTTGATCAATACGATTCCGTTTGCAAGCTGGTCTCCGCTCGCCCTGATGATAGGCTGCGGTATCATCTGCCTTTTCATGGCGAACTTCATGAGCCACACCTCTACTGCGACTCTGCTTGTTCCTATCCTTTGCGCTGTGGGTATTGCCTGCCAGGACAACCTCGTTGGCCTCGGTGGCGTGACCGCTCTCCTCGTGTCTGTTGCGTTTGCTAGCTCTCTCGGCATGAGCCTCCCGATTTCTACTCCGCCTAACGCGCTTGCCCACGCTACGGGTTACACCGATACGAACGGCATGGCGAAGACGGGTATCGTGATGGGTCTTTTGGGCCTTGTCCTCTCCTGGGTGATGATGATTTTCCTTGCCAAGGTGAACTTCTTTCCGAAGGCTGCCGAGGCCGCTTCTGCGGCTCCTGTTGCCGCCGAGAAGGTTGTGGAACAGCCCGCTCCGGAAGCGCCCGCTGCCGTTGTTGCCGACTCGTCTGTTGTTGATTCTACCGTAGTCGACAGCGCTGCCGTTGATTCTGCCGCTGTTGCTGATAGCGCGAAGTCCGATTCCGCTGTCGTGGACAGCGCCGCCCAGGCCGCTGCTGACAGTGCCGCCGCCGCTCAGGCTGCCGCTGATTCTCTCGCCGCGAAGGCTGCTGCGGATAGTGCTGCCGCTGCTCAGGCCGCTGCCGATAGCGCCGCTGCTGCTCAGGCTGCCGCCGATTCCATCGAAAAGGTCAAGGCTGCCGAAGCCGCTGCTTTAGTTGCTGCCGCCGAAGCCAAGAAGGCCGAAGAAGAAGCGAAGAAGGCTGAAAAGGCCAGGAAGAAGGCCGAAGCCGAAGAAGCTAAGAAGAAGGCTGCTGAAGAACGCAAGGCTGCCGCTGCCGCCAAGAAGGCCAAGCAGGACAGCATCGCTGCCGTGAAGAAGGCCAAGGCCGATAGCGTTGCCGC
>CACXXH010000117.1 GCA_902771595.1 Fibrobacter succinogenes
GTTCTACGATACCGTGAAGGGCGGTGACTTCCGCGCTCGCGAAGCCAACGTGCACCGTTTGGCCGAAAACTCCAACCTCATCATCGACCAGTGCGTCGCCCAGGGCGTTCCGTTCGGTCGTGAATACGGTGGACTTCTCGACAACCGTTCTTTCGGCGGTACGCAGGTCTCCCGTACGTTCTACGCCCGCGGTCAGACGGGTCAGCAGCTCCTCCTCGGTGCCTACCAGGCTCTCATGCGCCAGGTTGCCGCCGGTAAGGTGAAGATGTTCCCCCGCCGCGAAATGATGGACCTCGTCGTTATCGACGGCAAGGCTCGCGGTATCATCGTCCGTAACCTCATCACCGGCGAACTCGAAAGCCACGTGGGTGACGCTGTGTGCCTCTGCACCGGTGGTTACGGTAACGTCTACTACCTTTCTACTAACGCTCAGGGTTCTAACGTGACGGCTGCTTTCCGTGCCTACAAGCGCGGCGCCCTGTTCGCTAACCCCTGCTACACGCAGATTCACCCGACTTGCATTCCTCGCCACGGCGACCTGCAGTCCAAGCTCACTTTGATGAGCGAATCTCTCCGTAACGACGGTCGTATCTGGGTTCCGCGCAAGGCTGGCGACACCCGCAGCCCGGACCAGATTCCGGAAGAAGATCGTTACTACTACCTCGAAGAAAAGTACCCGAGCTTCGGTAACCTCGTCCCGCGTGACGTGGCTTCCCGTAACGCCAAGCAGGTTTGCGATGCCGGCCTCGGCGTGGGCAACACCAAGCAGGCTGTGTACCTCGACTTCGCCGACGCTATCCAGCGCATGGGCGTTGCCGGCGTGTCTGCCAAGTACGGCAACCTCTTCCAGATGTACGAGAAGATCACCGACGAAGACCCGTACAAGGTCCCGATGCGCATCTTCCCGGCCATCCACTACACGATGGGCGGCCTCTGGGTTGACTACGACTTGATGTCTACCATCCCGGGTTGCTTCGTCCTCGGTGAAGCCAACTTCTCCGACCACGGTGCAAACCGCCTCGGTGCTTCTGCTCTTATGCAGGGCCTCTCCGACGGTTACTTCGTGATTCCGTTCACCATCGGCGGTTACTTCGCCGGCACCAAGCTCGAGAAGGTTTCCGAATCCGATGCCGCCTTCGAAGACTGCAAGAAGCAGACCGAAGAACGCATCCACAAGCTCCTCTCCGTCAAGGGTCACCGCACGGTTAACGAGTTCCACCGCGAACTCGGTAACATCATGTGGGAATACGTGGGCATGGCTCGTAACGAGGCCGGCCTCAAGACCGCTCTCGAAAAGATTCCGGCCCTCCGCCAGGAATTCTGGGAAGACGTGAACGTCGTCGGTTCCGAAGGTTCCTTCAACCAGAACCTCGAACGTGCCGGCCGCGTCGCCGACTTCCTCGAGTTTGCCGAAGTCCTCACTCTCGACGCCCTGCACCGCAAGGAATCTTGCGGCGGCCACTTCCGTGAAGAAAGCCAGACTCCGGAAGGCGAAGCCAAGCGCGACGACGAGAACTTCTGCTACGTCGGTGCCTGGGAGTACAAGGGCGACGGTGTCGCTCCGGAACTCTCCAAGGAACCCCTTACCTTTGATAATGTCCACCTTGCAACTAGGAGCTACAAATAATGAGCGGACTGAATTTGACTTTGAAGATTTGGCGCCAGAAGGATGCCAAGACCAAGGGACAGTTCGAAACTGTCAAGATCAACGACGTTTCTCCGGACATGTCTTTCCTCGAGATGCTCGACATCGTGAACGAAGAACAGATGAAGCAGGGCAAGGAAGGCTTCGCTTTCGACCACGACTGCCGCGAAGGTATTTGCGGTATGTGCTCGCTGGTCATCAACGGTATGCCGCACGGCCCCGACCATGCGACCACCACCTGCCAGCTTCACATGCGTAAGTTCAAGGATGGCGACACCATCGTGATCGAACCGTGGCGCGCCGCCGCATTCCCGGTTATCCGTGACTGCGCTGTGGACCGTACCGCTTTCGACCGCATCATCCAGGCTGGCGGCTTCGTTTCCGTCAACACCGGTGCTGCTCCTGAAGCTTCCACCATTCCGGTTCCCAAGGCTGATGCCGACCGCGCCTTCGACGCTGCCGCCTGTATCGGTTGCGGTGCCTGCGTGGCCGCCTGTAAGAACGCTTCTGCAATGCTCTTCGTCTCTGCTAAGGTTTCTCACCTCAGCTTCTTGCCGCAGGGCAAGGTCGAGGCCAAGAAGCGCGTGCTCGCCATGGTCGCCCAGATGGACAAGGAAGGCTTCGGCAACTGCACGAACCTTTACGAATGCCAGGCCGCCTGCCCGAAGGGTATCACCGTGGATTACATCGCCAAGATGAACCGCGAATACCTCGGCGCCACTGTTACCTACGCCGAAAAGGTTTATGGCAAGGACTAGCAATGAGGCGAATCCAGCACGAAAATGCTTGCATTTTCGTATTGGTGAGCCGAGTGGCAAGAGACTCCGAAGGAGTCTCCTAATGTGTGATGTGGAGTGTGGAATGACTGATTAAATTCATTTCACATTACTCATTGCAAATTACACATTGCAAAAAAGGGATCGCAGCAATGCGGCCCTTTTTTCTTTTTGACAAATTATAAACTATCTTTATAAACATCTCAAAGAATATTATGAAGGAGATAAAAATGAGGTATTTTATTTGTTTGCTTGTTTCTGCTGCCGTTTTTTATGCCTGTTCTAGCGATGACGGCTCTAGCGTCAACGAAAACGAGGGAAATCCCGAAAATATCGGATTTCAATATGTGAATGTCGATAAAGACAATCATGTGATTATGTTCAGAACGGAAGCCACGACCAAAGCGTATTGTGTTTTGAACAAGGGAGCCTTTACGTGGGGCGATGTCTCATATGAGGCATACACGGAAACGGTTCCGAGCAGTTACACAACCCGTGGCGACACTCTTGTCGTCTATTTCAATGGCAATATGGACGACCCGCACTATTACATCGGTGGTTCTACCGAAATGATTTATGGCGAGTGGAAGAACCTTGAATGTGGCGAATACAATGGCAAGCTGCTTTGCCTCGACGATGATATTCGCGAATTCGATGAACAGTATAGTGAAACGATTCTGACTATTTCTGAAAATAAGTTCCAAGAAGAAGTCGTATATAAACCGGCTTATTTCAAAAATGACGATTACATGAATTCGATGTTTGTGCATTACCTTTATGGTTCCATTCAGAACGGCGAGATTGTGGGAGGGACAGTTTCGCTCAAAGACCTGTTAGAACCTGCACAAGAGTCTTATATAAAGAATGATGAAGAAATGCTTGACATTGAGGTTTTGGAATCGTCTAAAACTGAAAGGAAATTCAAGATGAAAGACAAGGAATTTGTGTTCAAGGTGACGAAAGCCGAACGAGATTCGTTGGACTACACGCTTGCAGTCAGCCTGACCTCTGGAGACAAGGGTTGTTCTTACGAAGAACGGCAGGTGAATGTCACGAAGGATAATTGCAAGGACCTGACCACGGACGGCTTGCGCGACTATGACGAAGAACGCAATTTCCAGGATTCGCTGTACATCCGGGGAACAGTCGTGTTTGCAAAGGGCGCTCAAGAATTTGGCGAGTGTCTTGCTGAACTGTCGCATTAGGCGCGCTTATCTAGGTGGGCTTGCGCCTGTCTATTTGGAGTAGTAATTTTGCGCTGTTGCTGCTAGCTTTGGCGCATGCAGCAAGAAAATATTTCGAATGTAGTTTCGCTGTGCGAAATGCATGAAAATTCCAGCGGGTTTATTTCCAAAATCGAGGGAGATTCCCGCTTTATCTCCAGAATTGTTTCCATCGGGCTTACTCCCGGTTCTTTCATTACGCTTTTGAAAAATGACGGTCGCTCTCCGGTGCTCGTGTTTTGTCGTGATACGGTTATCGCCGTAAACCGCAGGGAATGTTCGCAGATTATAGCCAAGGTGGGGGCGTAGTATGGCCGGGATGAAGACGATTGCGCTTTTGGGCCAGCCCAATTCAGGCAAGTCCACTTTGTTCAACAACCTTACGGGGCTGCATCAGCGGGTCGGCAACTGGCCCGGAAAGACTGTGGAACGAGCCGAGGGATTTTTTGATTATAACGGCGTGCAATATAAGGTGGTCGATTTGCCCGGCAGTTACGGGCTTTCGGCGAATTCTGAGGAAGAGGTCGTTACCCGCAATTTTATCTGGGACGGAAATGCGGACTTGATTTGCATTCTGGCGGATGCTTCGCAACTGGAGCGCAGCCTGTATATGCTCGCCGATTTCGTGGGCATCAAGGCTCCCGTGATGCTGGTGCTCAACATGATGGATGTTGCTGAAGCGGCGGGCAAGAAGATTGACGTGAAGGCCATCGAGAAAAAGCTGGGCATTCCCGTTCTCGGGTTCAGTGCCGCCGAGACGAAGCGTTACCCAGAATTCTTGAAGAAACTGGAAAATGCCGTTTTGCACCCTTCGTGCATTGATTCTGCGGGGCTCCGCGGAGAACTGGAAGGGAATGGAGAATCTCCGGTCAATACGATCGAAAAAATACTGGACGATACACAGTTGGGCAATGCCGAGAATCTCTGGCTTGCCGTCAAGTTGCTTGAAAAAGATAAACTCGTGCTCAAGGCGGTTAACGAAAGCCTTCCGTTTGCCAGGCGCAATGCGGTGGAATGCATCTTGGATAGCGCGGAGGGCTGTGAAGGCGGGATTACCACGGGCGAAGCCAAGTACCGCTGGATTTCAAAAATACTGAAGGAAACCTGCAGCGAAAAATCCTTCGACAAGGTGTTCGGCAGGTGGGACCGCATCGCAACGCACCGTATCAAGGGTAAGATTTTCTCGTTCGTCATCATGGTGGTGGCGCTTATTACCTGCATGATTCTCGCGTTCCCCGGCATGGGAATCGGTTTCGGCTTGCAGCCTGTGTTGCAGTCGCTTGTGGAAAAAGTGGGCGAGGCGCTCGGCTTGTGGCCGGTGGTGGTGTCATTCATCAACAACGTGTTGGTCGGCGGTACGTGTATCACCATCTGCATGACAAGTTTCATTTTCTCCATTATTTTCGTGTTCCGGATTCTCGAAGAAATCGGCTACATGGCGCGATTCTCGTATGCGTTTGACAACTGGCTTTCTCGACTCGGCTTGCATGGCAAGGCTATTATGCCGTTGTTCTCCGGAATTGGCTGTACGGCGGGAGCCGTCTGCGGTACGCGTGTGCTGGATACCCGCGGACAGCGCTTGTTCGCCTTGGTGCTCCTGTGGGCGATTCCGTGCGGGAGCAAGGTGGCCGTGGTGCTGTTCCTCGCATCGACATTCTTCGGGTCTGCGGCTCCGTTTTTTGCCATCGGTTACGTGGCCTTGATTTTCTTGTCGTTCTGGCTTTCGTCATTCCTGTTCGGTAAAAAGCTCATTCCCGAAAACGAGCGCGTGGGCATGATTATGGAATTGCCGCCTTATCACAAGCCGCATTGGAAGATGATTGCCGCGATGGTAGGGCGCAGCACCTGGGGCATTTTCAAGAAGGCTCTCAAGATGATCCTTATGGTGGCTGCTGTTTTCTGGGCGCTTTCTTATGCAGGCGATGGCAATGTTGAAAATACAGTCCTCTACAAGATTGGCAATGCGATTGAACCTGTAACGATGTTCTTCGGCATGCGCTGGGAACTATTCGTCTCTTAC
>CACXXH010000118.1 GCA_902771595.1 Fibrobacter succinogenes
TTTTGAAAAATATTTCTAGAAATCTTTGAGGAATATTAAAGGAGAATATTGTGCGTAAACTGTCTTTTCTGATGGTTATTTTGTTTGCCCTCCAGCTGACGGGCTGTACGGGCTTCTTCCTTCGAATGTATCGGCTAGAACAGGCGACGTTCGCACCGGAACTTTCGAAAGCGTATAAGAAAAATGTCGGGCTCGATACGCTCTATGATGTTAGTGCGGGCGACTTGACCCTTGCGGATATCCATGAGAAGACTCATCCTGCCGTGCGCAAGTTCCTAATTGATTTTATTCACAGAGATGATTTTGATTACAAGAAACATCTAAAGTTTAATTTGGTCAAAGGCTATATAATGGATGCCGTCATGAAACGCGACGGTGATGAAAGTGCGACGGTTTATTTGGTTCACGTGAATTTTGGTGGTGAAAAAGATGATGCACTGGGCGAGAAGCAAAAGGCTTTTTTTGAGGTATGGCATATCGGTGGACGGGTCACGAAGGAAGTCCATCGTGTCGATGGTCGAATAACCTATGTTATGGACGTTGAAAAGAAACAAGAGTTCCAATACTATGATAATGGTGAAAAGATGTCCGAATTCCATGGAGATTTTTTTAACGATACTGACGGGGCTGTGAGATATAGTGGAATATGGACCTTATATTCCGAAAGGGGCGTAAAGGCTATCGAGTGTGAAATTAGTGATGGCCGACTGGACCAGGGCTCTTGTGTAAAAACGGGTGAAAAAGTTGATGTAAGCAAACTTGATAGCCTTCTTAAATAACCTATGCCCAACACTCAATCCAAAATCCAGGAACTGGAACTGCTCTACAAGATCAGTTCCATCCTGAACCAGACGCTCGACTTCGAGAGCGTCGCGCACCCAATTTTGGAGGTGGTGGAATCTACGATGGGCGTGGAGCACGCGACCCTCACTCTTTACAACCGACACACGGGTGAAATCTCGATTGAAATCGCGGAAGGCTTGAGCAGTCGCCAGGCGCGCAAGGGCCGCTACAAGGTGGGCGAAGGCATTACCGGCCGCGTGGTCGAGACGGGTAAGCCGATTATTATTCCCTCGGTTGCGAAGGATCCTGACTTCTTGGATAGAACGGGGCGCGGCAAGACCGAGGACAAGGCGTTCCTCTGCGTGCCCGTGATTATGGAGCATCAGGTCATTGGCGCCTTCAGTGCCGACGTGCAGAACCCGGTCGAAGAGGAACTTCCCGAAAAACTCCGCCTGCTTGAAATCATTGCGCAGATGCTGGCGGCGGCCGTGAAGCTCCGTCGCGAGGCCCGTGAAGAAAATGAACTTTTGAAGGCGGAAAACGAACGCCTGACGCTCGAACTCAAGGACCGCTTCCAGCCCGACAACATCATCGGGCGCTCGAGCGAAATGCAGCGCGTGTATGCGCAGATCGACCAGGTGTCGAAGAGCCCGCTCCCCGCATTGATTGTGGGCGAGGTCGGTACGGGCAAGGGGCTCGTTGCGGAAGCCATCCATTATCGTTCCGACCGCAGTATGGGCCCGTTCGTCCGCGTCCATTGCGCCTCCATGCCGGAATCCGTGCTGGACCGCGAACTGTTCGGCAGCGTGCGTGGCGCCCTCGTCGGCGTGTTTGCCGAGACGCCCGGCCGCGTGGAACAGGCCGACGGCGGTACGCTGTTTCTGGACGAGGTGGGCGAACTCTCGCCGAACCTGCAGGTGAAACTTTTGCGCCTGTTGCAGCATGGCGATGTCGAACGCATCGGCGCCCGCATCGCGAAGAAGGTGAACGTCCGCGTGATTGCGGCCACCACCAAGAACCTGCAGCAGATGGTCGAAGAGGGAACCTTCCGCGAAGATCTCTACTACCAGCTGCATATTTTCCCGATTTACGTGCCGCCGCTTCGCAACCGCAAGACGGACATCGTGCTTCTGGCGGACCATTTTGTGGAGCACTATTGCCGCATCGTAGGCAAGAACGTGCGTCGCCTCGCGCGTACGACCATCAACATGCTCATGAGTTACCCGTGGCCCGGAAACGTGCGAGAACTCGAGAACGGGATTGAACGCGCGGTGCTCGTCGCCGACGAGGACGTCATCTACCCGCACCACTTCCCGACCACGCTCCAGACGGCAGAAACGAGCGGGACGCCCGTGAACGGCAACCTGAAGCTCATGGTGGAAGCCTACGAGAAGGACATCATCTGCGACGCTCTCAAGAGCAGCAAGGGGAAGGTGGCCGCCGCGGCCCGCAGCCTTTCTACCACGCCGCGCATCCTTACATATAAAATAAACCAGCTCGGCATAGACCTCGCTGGTTTTGGAAAATAGTGGAGTCGCTTTATACGCCGGCGTCTTCGAGACGCTTTACGTGGCAGTAGGCGATTTCTTTCGTCTTCTCGTCACGTAAGTGCAGGCTGGAGCCTTCGCAGTAACGCCAGTATTTGCAATCCCTGCATTCGCCGTTCCGGGCCCAGCTGCGGTCGCGCATCACCTGGTAGCGGTTCTGCCACACGTCCCACAGGTCATCCTTGTAGATGTTGCCCTGGATGTAGTCGCCGCGCAGGCTTGGACATGCCGAGATGCTTCCGTCGCATAGAACCGACGAAATGTTCACGCCGGCCCAGCAGAAGAATGGATGGTTGCGTACGACCTTCTCGTAACTGCCGAGGAATCCTTCGCAGTCGTAGTTCACGTCGATGAGGCCCTGCTTTTTTGCCTCGCGGATGAACTCGAACACCTGGCGGAATTCGTCGCTCGTGAGCATGAATAGCGGGTTGTCCTTCGCGCGGCCCTTCGGGAACACGTTCGAGACTCTCCAGTGCTTGACTCCGAGATTCACGAGCAGGTTGTGGATGCGCGGAAGTTCGCTCAAGTTCTTCTTGTTCACGCAGGTCATCACGTCGAAGGTGAGTTCTTCGGCGCTTGCCGCCATGTGGATGGCGCGTACGGCGCGTTCAAAGCTATGCGGGTTTCCGCGGAAGAGGTTGTGGTTCTCTTCTAGGCCGTCTAGGCTGATGGTAAGCGAGCGCAGCCCTGCGTTCATGAGCTTGGTGAATCGATCGGGCGTGAGAGCGAGCCCGTTCGTGACCATGCCCCAGGGGTAGCCGCGAGCCTTGATTTCCTTGCCGCATTCCTCGAGGTCGGCGCGCATCAGCGGTTCACCGCCGGTAATCACCACGATGAAGTTCTTGGGGTCTATATGCGGGGCGATTCCGTCCAGCACCTTCATGAAGTCTTCACGGGGCATGTCCGGAATGGCATCGGCGACGCAGTCGCTGCCGCAGTGCTGGCAGTGCAGGTTGCAACGCAACGTACATTCCCAGAAGAAGTACGTCAGCTGGTGTGCTTTGATTTCGTTATGACGGTAAAGGCGGTGCGCTTCGAGCGCAAGTCGTTTCTTGAGTCCGAGATGCATTAGATGCCGTAAAGGGGCTTGGCGTTGTCAATCGTGGTGTCGGGGCCGCAAATGTCGCTCGGGCATCCGTACAGGTCGACGGCACCGTCCAAGATGTTGTATTTGGAGCGGAATTCGGCTTCGTTGTAAACCTTGCCGTCGTCGCACTTGTAGACGGTTTCCTTGACGACTACTACGCCGTACTTGGCGCAAAGCTGGTCAGCGGTGCATTCGGGAACCTGCTGCGTCTCGGTAATAGCCTCCGTGCAGGTGACTCCGTCATCGCAGACGAGCTTGGATTTGCCGACCCGTTCGCAGGTGGGCTTGGGGACGCCATATTTTGCGGCAATCATGCTGGAAGACACTCCGTACTTTGCTGCAATCGCGCTGGACGATACGCCATATTTTGCAGCAATCACGCTGGACGATACGCCGTATTTTGCGGCAATCGAGCTGCTGGAGCTGGGCTTGAGAACGCCGTATTTTGCGGCGATCATGCTGCTGGAGCTCTTGGCGTTCGGATCGGCCTTGGATGAGATGGAGGATTCTTCGGCGGCAGAACTGGTCTCCTGGCCGCTCGCTGCTGAGTTGGGGGACGGCTTTTGGATGGAGGAGTTTGCGGGGTCTCCTGACGCGGAAGAGGGGTCGTTGTCGCAACTGACCCAGAAAAGGCTGGTGAGGGCCAACAGGATTTTTTTCCAGTGTTTGTACATCATTTGGGTTTCCTCGGGGAATTCTTTATGTTTGTAATATAAATAAAATAACGTGGAAATGCAACAAAAACGCTATTTTGCGTGCTGAAGGGCCTTAAATTGTGACATTTTTTTGTTATATGAAACAAATGGATTTGTTAT
Source organism: Fibrobacter succinogenes (assembly GCA_902771595.1). Classification (GTDB taxonomy): domain Bacteria; phylum Fibrobacterota; class Fibrobacteria; order Fibrobacterales; family Fibrobacteraceae; genus Fibrobacter; species Fibrobacter succinogenes_C. The sequence continues at coordinate 4,233 of CACXXH010000118.1, forward strand.
GAAACAAAAAGACTCCGGAAAAGGGCTGCGCACTGTCCGGATTGCAAAAAATTCTATATTTCCTCCCTGTAAAAACAAAAGGATTTAAAATGCAATTCCGTCCTGTAAAAGAACAGCTTGAAATTTTGATGCGCGGCGTTACTGAAATCGTGCCGCAGGAAGAACTCGAGAAGAAGCTCCAGAAGTCCTACGAGACGGGTAAGCCCCTCCGCGTAAAGCTTGGCGTGGACCCCACCGCACCCGACGTCCATTTCGGACATACGGTGGTGATGCGCAAGCTCCGCCAGTTCCAGGACCTCGGCCATACCGTCGTGCTCATCGTGGGTGACTACACAGCCCAGATTGGTGACCCGAGCGGCCGCAACAAGGCCCGTCCGCGCCTTACGCACGAACAGGTGCTCGAAAACGCGAAGGAATACCAGGAACAGTTCTTCAAGGTGGTCCGCCGCGAACAGGTGGAAATCCACTACAACGGCGAATGGTTCTCCAAGCTCCCGTTCAGCAAGGTGACCGAGCTCATGGGCCAGTTTACCGTGGCACAGATGCTTGAACGCGAGGACTTCCACAACCGCTATGCCGCCAACACGCCCATCAGCCTGCACGAGTTTATGTACCCGATGATGCAGGGCTACGATTCCGTCGCCATCAACAGCGACGTGGAACTCGGCGGCACCGACCAGAAGTTCAACGTGCTCCGCGGTCGCGACTTGCAGCTTTTCGAAGGCATGGAACCGCAGATCGGTATGTTCATGCCGATTCTCCTCGGTACCGATGGCAAGGTCAAGATGAGCAAGTCCATCGGCAACTACGTGGGCTTGAACGAACCGGCCGACGTGATGTACCACAAGATTTACAGCCTCGCCGACAGCATTGTCGAGAACTGGTTCGAACTGTTGACCAACATCCCGCTCGAAGAAATCAAGCAGATGATGGCCGACATTGCCGCAGGCAAGATGAACCCCAACGATGCCAAGCACCGTCTTGCTATCGACATCGTGACGCAGTATTATGGCGCAGAAGCCGCCGAGGCCGCCGCTGCCAAGGAACGCGAAATTCACAGCGGTAATGCCATTCCGAGCGATGCTGCTGAATGCAGCGTAGCGGCCGGCACCTATGGTGCCCTGGACCTGCTCGTCGAAATCAAGGCGTTTGCCTCCAAGGGCGAAGCCCGTCGCATGGTCCAGAACGGCGGCGTGAAGATTGCGGGCGAAAAG
>CACXXH010000119.1 GCA_902771595.1 Fibrobacter succinogenes
GCGGAAAAGCGCGCAGATGGCGACGGTCAGGATGATGGCGAAACCGATGGTCGGCCACACGCCAATAAATACACCGATAAACACCGACCATGCGACCTTCAGCGCATCCTGGCGACGAGGGAACATGCGGTTGTAGTATATGCGGCTAAGGCGCTTGTACTTGGACTCTTGTCTTCTGCGTGGAGATTCTTCTTTAACCTTCATAAGCGCGCTCAAAGATAAAAAAATTCGGCCCCACTGCAAAGGGAATCATGATTTTCCTCACGCACGAAAACAGCGCTTTTTTGTATTTTTGCGGCATGAAGCACATGATTTCGAAAGAAGGCTTTGAAAAGTTCAAGGCGGAATGGGAGCAGCTCAAGTACGTCGAGCGCCCCGCCATGATAAACCAGGTGCAGGCGGCCGCAGCCGAAGGCGACAGGAGCGAAAACGCGGCCTATACCTACGGACGCATGCGCGTACGCGAAATCGACCGCAGGCTGCGCGAACTGGACCGCATTTTGGACGGCGCACAGATTATCGAGACCAAGCCCACCGAGGACGGTTCCATCCGGTTCGGCGCGAACGTCAGGCTCCTCGACAAGAAAACCAAGCGCGAAAAGAAGTACAGCATCGTCGGCGAAAAAGAAATCGACCCGCTGCAAGGCCGCATCAGCCTCAAATCCCCCATCGGCACGGCACTCGTCGGCAAAAAGCAGGGTGAAACCGTGCAGGTGCAAGCCCCCCGCGGTACCATCACATACGAAATACTTGAGGTAACCTACTAACAATGTGAAATGTGGAGTGTGTAATGTGAAATGATTAGTCACTCACCCCTCACCCCACACTCCCCACTCCACACTTGTCATTATGTTCATCGACACTCATTGCCATATCGATTCCTACGAACGCCACGCCGGAGAAACCTTCGACGCGCTGCTCGCACGCCTCCCCCACGACAGCGACCCTACCATAAGGCCGCCCGAGGCTTTCATCCATGTGGCATGCGACCCGCAGGACTTCGACTACGCGCGGGAACTTTCCGAAAAATACGACAACGTCTACGCCGCATACGGGATACATCCGGAATACGTGGAAACCGAGACGAGCGACGACGAGAAGCGCATGGTCGAGATGCTGTCGCACCCCAAGTGCAGAGCCTGCGGGGAATTCGGGCTCGACTACCACTACGGGGCGGACACGCGAGAAGCACAGACAAAGTTGTTCGAAAGGCACCTGCAGCTCGGACTTGCAAGCGGGAAGCCACTCGTACTGCACCTGCGCGAAGCGGATGACGACGCGCTCGCCATACTGCGCAACGCCGACCTCCGCAACAGTAAAATCCACGTCCACTGCTTTACCGGCACCCGCGACTTCGCCGAGCGCCTCCTCGCCCTGGACGCAGAAATTTTCATCGGATTCACAGGCATCGTCACGTTCAAGAACGCAGTCAACGTGCGCGAAGCCGCAGAAATCGTCCCCGACAACCGCATGCTCCTGGAAACCGACGCCCCCTACATGGCGCCCGTTCCCTACCGCGGGAAGCCCTGCCATTCCGGCTACATCCCCTACATCGCCAAGACGCTCGCCGAAACAAGAAAAACGCCCGTAGAAGAAATCTACAGGCTCTGTCGCGAAAATACGCGTAACTGCTACGGAATTTAATGAGCGTCCGCGGCGGGCTGCACCGTTCCCGCGTAGTGCTCCTTCATGTATTCGAGCGCATCGCCAGGCGTAAGCGGCATGCTGAAATAGAATCCCTGGATATGGTGGCAGCCTTCGCGGCGCAAGAACTCGAGCTGTTCCGCCGTCTCGACGCCTTCCGCGATGAGTTCCAGGTGCAGCGACTTCGCAATCCCGATAACCATCCTCGCAAAAGCGGCGTCTTCTTCGTCGTCTGCCACGTGGTCCACGAACGACTTGTCCATCTTGAGCGTATGCACCGGCAAGTGCTTGAGGTACGAGAGGCTGCTGTAACCAGTACCGAAATCGTCGATAGAAATCTGGAGTCCCATATTGGAAAGCTTGCGCATGATATCCGCGGCCTTTTCCACCTCGCACGTCGCCGTATATTCGGTAATTTCGAGCTTGAGGTTGCGCGGGTTCAGGTTCGTCTCGGCAAGCACGCGCTTCACGTCGTCCACCATGGATTCCATCGCGAACTGCCTTGCGGAGAAGTTCACGGCGACGCGGATGTCGGTATAGCCCATGTCGACCCATTTCTTCGTCTGGACACAGGCCATCTTCAAGATCAAAGCACCCATCGGGACGATAAGCCCGGTCTCTTCGGCAAGCGGGATGAATTCAGCGGGCGAAATGATTCCCTGTTCGGAATTGTTCCAGCGCACGAGGGCCTCAAATCCCACGATCTTGTCGGAATTCCCGATATCGACGATGGGCTGGTACATCAGCACGAATTCCTTCGCCTGGATGGCACGACGGATTTCGTACTCGAGCTTGTAAAGCTTCATCGCCTTGTCGCGGATTCCGCCCGTCACGAACTGGATGCCTCCATGGCTGCCCGTTTTCTTGAGGTTGCGGAGCACCGCGTTGGCGCTTGCCATCACGTCCTCAACGCAGTCCACGTCGCTGTTCACGACGACCGCCATAGAGACGCTTATGTAAAGTTCCTGGCCGTCCAGCTGAATCGGGGCCTTGACCTTCGCGTGAATCTGCTTCACGATGGAAAGCAGGTTGTCGCGCACGTCCGTACCCTGGATATCGTGCAGAATGACAGCAAATACATCGGGTCCAATGCGGGCGACCACGTCGTTTTCGCCGCACGACGCCTTGATTCTTTCAGAAATGACCCTGAGAACGTTGTCGCCGAAGTTGATGGAGTAAGAGGCATTGATGGCGCCGAAACTGTCGATATCCAGAAGTGCGACGCCGAAGAAATAGTCGGGCTTCTGCGCGGCGAGTTCCACATCGATCTTGAGTTTCTCGAGGAAGAACTTGCGGTTGTACACGCCGGTGAGGGCGTCCTGGTAAGCGTAGAAGTATTTTTCGCGTTCAGAATCCGAGCGGTTCACGGGCTGGCTTATGGAGCCGATGACGCGAATGGGCCTGTTCTCGGAATCCATCTGCGGACGGCCCGAAACGACGATATTCGAAGGCCCGTTCTTGGAAGGCGAAGAGAGCCTGAGCGTCTGGGAGAAATTCCTGCCTTCCACCAGCGACTTGTTCACCTCTTCCTTGAACTTATTCCAGTCCTTTTCCATCACGTAGGACTTGAGCGCAGAAAGGGAATCCTCGAGCCCGCCTTTGACACCGAGAAGCTCGGCAACGCGGTTCGACCAGTAAACCTTCCCCGTGGGCACATTGAACGTCCAGAAACCCTCCTGCGAAACGTCAATCATCATCTGGTGGAGTTCGTACTGGTCGTTCAGATCTTTCTGGTAATCGCGAACGGGTTCGCCGCCGACAGTAGTCGGGATAATTACGTCGTTGCGCATTTTACGGCGCGTAGCCGCAGTCGGGAACTTGTAGAAGAGCGAGATGTAGGCGACAAAGAAAATCGCCGTAAAGTAAGGGACAAAGCCGAAATAACTGCCGGAAAGATTTAGTATCTCAGGGACAAACGCTGCAAACAAAAAGCATGCAAACAGCAGGGCAAAACGTAAGACAATGTGCTCATCAAATAATTTCATATACCAAAAACCAATACTCCCAGAAAATAAACTTAAAATCGCAATTTGGCGTGTTTCGGTTCAAAAAAACGTTTATTTAAGAAAAAAAATACATTATAAATGGGAGTATTCCAAATTGGAGTGTGAGAAGGCTCACACAGCGTATTGAAATTGTTAAAATTTCGCCAATTGTCAATTTTTTCCTGTGTTTTCGCTCACAAAAAAATCCCTCTCCAACCCAGATTATTCTGCCATGGACTCTTGACAAAAACCATGCAAAAAAGCCCCCGGCTTTTGAGCCGAGGACTTTTTCAGACTATCGTGTCTGGATCCTTCGCGACCTACGGTCGCTCAGGATGACGATTTGAATTAACGGTTCCCCGTGAGCAAAAAAAGAAACGCCTGGTATCAACCAAGCGTTTTTCTTTCCTTTGCAATTGCATCTGGGAAAGGAGGGTCTGTGAGCAACAAACGCCTCGTATCAACGAGGCGTGGTCGCGAGAGAATCCGCCAGCCCACGTATTTCATCGAGATTCTAGCGGATTCGGTCTCAAGCTTCGGAGGGCGGAGCCTTCCCTAGTCTAAAGCGATGCCTTGCGTTAAGCAAGGCATTGCATCCGTGAGCAAAAAGCGACCGGTATTAACCGGTCGCGATTGACGCCTTTGGCGTCCGCAGCTTCGGCTTAGCAATAAAATTAAACTAGTTTAATTTTGCTGCATTCGCCTTGCATGCTTTTGCGAGAGCGAGGCGATATCACATTGTATTGAATGCGATAGAGCCGAGCGGTCGTATCCGTGAGCAAAAAAGGGCGACCAGTATTAACTGGTCGTCCTTTGCGAGAGCGAGGGCCAGCCCTGTACTTGTTGTACAGATTCTAGCCCGAGCGGTCGTATTACACAGCGCCCTGCCACTTCATGGCATCGGCAACCTTGAGGAAGCCGGCGATGTTTGCACCCATGACGAGGTTGCCCTTCTGGCCGTACTTGACAGCGGCAGAGGAAGCAGCGGCGTAGATGCTCTTCATGATGCCTTCGAGCTTCTTGTCCACTTCTTCGAAGGTCCAGGAGAGACGTTCGGAGTTCTGGGACATTTCGAGACCGGAGGTAGCAACGCCACCAGCGTTTGCAGCCTTGGCAGGTCCAAAGAGAACGCCGGCCTTCTGGAAGGCTTCGATAGCTTCCGGAGTAGACGGCATGTTTGCACCTTCGGCAACGGCCTTCACGCCGTTAGCGATAAGGGCCTTGGCACCTTCGAGGTCGAGTTCGTTCTGGGTAGCGCACGGAAGAGCGATGTCGCACTTGACCGTCCAAACGCCCTTAGAACCTTCGTGGTATTCAGAACCCGGAACGAGCTTGGCGTATTCGCTAATGCGAGCGCGCTTCACGTTCTTGAGGTCGAGAACGACGTCGAGGTTGATGCCGTTCGGGTCGTAGATGTAGCCGTTGGAGTCGGAAACGGTCACGACCTTGCCACCGAGCTGAGTTGCCTTCTGGCAAGCGAACTGAGCAACGTTACCAGAACCGGAAATCACGACAGTCTTGCCCTGGAAGGAGTCGTTAGCGAGGTCCTTGAGCATTTCGCGGGTGAAGTAGCAGAGGCCGTAACCGGTAGCTTCGGTACGAGCGAGAGAACCACCGTAGGAGAGGCCCTTACCGGTGAGAACGCCCACAAATTCGTTGCGGATGCGCTTGTACTGACCGAACATGTAACCGATTTCGCGAGCGCCAGTACCCTGGTC
>CACXXH010000120.1 GCA_902771595.1 Fibrobacter succinogenes
TCGTCGAATTCTTCGGGGTTCACGTTCACCGGCTTGATGGCCGGGCGCGCGTCCTGCGCAAGTTCCTTCTTGGCCACGTTGATGCAGTCGTCGTATTTCTTGGGGTATTCCTTCGCGGGTTCCACGTGCAAGAGCGTGCCGCCCGTCTTTTTCGCAATCATCTCGGCAATGATTTCAGTATTGCCCTTGGAAATGTTTCCGACGCTGTAGTTTTCATCGGCACGGGAATAGTAAACGACGAGGATTTTCTTTTCTGCCGCCATAGAGACTCCTAGAAGAAGTGATAAAAGAATCAAGGTGATTTTTTTCATGGGATCCGCCTTTTTCGTTAAAAATTTCTTTGAACCGGTTGCCTTTAATATAAATAATTTCAGGACGGCCGCGTAATGCGTAATTTTTATGCCCACTATGCGTGTTGCGCATAGTGGGAAAAAAGTCGGCGGCAATAACGGCCCTTAGTCGCCGGGATTCCAGTCCTTGAAATGCTGGATTTCGGCGAGAGTCGAAGTAAAGAAGCGCTTTTCCTTGTCAAGGCCGCGAATCTTTTTCATGTCGTCTTCGGAAAGCTTGAAGTTATAGACCTCGATGTTTTCCTTGATGTAATCCGGGTTGCGGGCCCCCGGAATCGTGGAGAAGCCTTCCTGCACATGCCAGCGTAGGATAATCTGCGCGGGCGACTTCTTGTACTTTGCCGCCAGTTCCTTGATGGTCTTGTCGCCAAAGAGGGTCGCGTTGCCGCCGGTGCCGCCTAGCGGGAACCAGCCTTCTACGGCGATGCCGAGTTTCTTGCACTTTTCTCGGAAGGCCTTGCGCTGCGCATACGGGTGCAGTTCAATCTGCACGATGGCGGGCCTGATTTTCGCCTTCGCGATGATTTCGTCGAATGCACGCTCGTCCATGTCAAAGTTCGAAATCCCGATGGACTTGATCTTGCCCTGCTTCACGGCCTCTTCGAGGCCGCGCCAACCCGCCATGTAGTCGCCCACAGGCTGGTGCAGGTAAACCAGGTCGATGTAATCCACGCCCAGGCGTTCCAGCATTTTGTCGATAGATTCAGCGGCATTGCCGTGGTCGTAATCCGTGGGCCAGAGCTTGGAGGTAATCCAGATTTCTTCGCGGGGGATTCCCGACTCCTTCACGGCAGCACCCACGCCACGCTCGTTGCGGTAGGCGTGAGCCGTATCCACATGCCTGTAGCCGAGCTTGAGCGCCACCGCCAATGCGTCCTTCGCCTCGGCCACCGAAGAATTGTAAGTGCCGAGCCCGAACTGCGGAATGGCACGCCCGTCGTTCAACGGGATGGAGACTGGTTTCACCTTCGGGGTGGCTGTCCCCGCAGCAGCAGCGAGCGCCGCAGTCGAAAGCATCATAGCAACAGTCTTGTTCATTTTGGTTCTCCTTATTAATTTCCCGCCGGACGCACATCGGACCATTCAAAATGGGAAGTGCGTTTTGCGATATACCACTTGCCGTCAATCTTTTGGTATTCGTCCTCATAACGGACTCCCTGTAAATTCTGCGTGCGCACGCCCTCCGCGTTTTTCCCGATGAGCATCACGGTGCAATAAGACACGCCCTTGGCACGGTCGCCATCGATGGTCACTACCTGCTGGCCGTTGGAATGGTAAACCGTATCGAACAGCGAGAGGAACCTGGCACAGGCCTTCTCGATTTCGTCACGCCCCTTGAGCGTAGAGGCATTCCCGCCCACGATGGATGTCATGGTGGCATCTTCGGTAAAAAGCATGCTCTGGGTCTTTGTGTCACGCATGTCGGCCAGATTCGAGAAGGTGTCCACCAGTTCTTTCAACGCCTGCTTTTCAATAAGTTCTTCCATTTTCATTTGAGCCTCCTTGTTGCAGTCGCAAGCAGAAAACAAAAGGGCCGCTGCGACAGTTAAAAGTGTAACGAGTTTTTTCATCGTAATTCTCCTTGCGGCAAGTGCCGCGGTTATGCGAATTTCTCCGGATTGAGCATGCGCACCACCTTGGCGGGACTTCCTACGGCAACGGCGTAATCGGGAATGTCCTTCGTGACCACGGAACCTGCGCCTACCACGGCATGCTTGCCGATACACACTCCGGGCAACACGGAAACACCCGCACCAAGCCACGCGTCTTCCTTGATAAGCACGGGCTTGCACTGCAAAACCGCACGGTCGTAAAGGTCGTGGTTGTTCGAAAGCAACTGCACATTGGCCGCAATCCAAGCGCCGTCCTCGATGGTGATGCCGCCGCGGGCCATCAGGAGCAGGTTGCTGCCGATATACACGTTCTTTCCGATTTTCACACGCTCAAAGCATACACCCTGAAGCGGAGCCGTGAGCATCGTGCCTTCGCCGATATTGTCGCCAAACAGTTCCTTGACCACCTTGCCGTATTCCTCGGTCATGGGCATGGTATGGTTCAACTTGAACAGAATCTGGGCGTTCTTCGAGCCGATTTCAAAGGCCTTGGGGTCCGGGATTCGGGAATCGACGATTTCTTCTTTGCAGTCCATAAGTGCTCCTTGCTTGCGCATTTTTGTTGTCTACACTTGAATTATAGGTTGTTTTGACCCGAATTCAAATGGCAAGTTATGGGCTAGTGCAAAATAAGCGACAGATGTTCAAAAAGTGCAAATTATTTTGTATATTTTACAGCATGAAACCAGCCGTCCACAAAGAAGATTTGCGCATCAGGCGCACCAAGGAATCCATCTACACGGCGTTCAAGCAGATGGTCTGCGAAAAGCCCTACGAAAAGATTACCGTCAAGGCGCTCGCCGACCGCGCCATGATCAACCGCAACACGTTCTACCTGCACTACGAAAGCACCGACGACGTGCTCCGCGAAATCCAGGCGGGCTACATGGAGCGCTATATCGAACTCGTGAAGGACTACAACTACCTCGACAACCAAAAGGAAATCGTGCGCTCTTTTTTCGAGTTCATGGAATCGCAGGACGAGTTCTTCAAGAAAATTACCTGCGACAGCCGTCTGGACTACGTGCGCGAACCCATGCAACGCAAGGTCTTGGCCCACACCCATTCCAAAACGACGCGACTCCACACCAAGCAGGTCTGCATCCAGAATATCGTACGGGCATTCAACAACACCACGCTCGCGCTATACCGCCAGTGGGTGCAAGACGGCCGCAAAATCCCGCTTAAACAAATGATTGAACTTGCCGCAACCCTCATGGAAGGCGGCATCAAGGCTTTCGCGAACAGGGAGTAAAAAGAAAAAGGCGCGCCAATCCAATTACAAAAACGGACATCACGAAAAATATTTAGTAGAAAAATAATTTTTCTACTAAATAATTTTAAGGATGTCTTCCGGCAAAAAGACTATTCCATCCGTCTTGTCGCGAGGTTTTTCTTTCAAAAAAAGAACCGGGACGATTTTTTTATACTTGTGGACGAACGGCAATTTCTGGACCTGCTCATTCAGATGAGCAAACAGGCGCCCTGCATTTTCGCTATTCGTCCATTTGCATTCCCCGACAAGTAGCGTTTTTTTGTCCATGCTTTCGGCAACGACATCGATTTCGATCCGCTCTGACTTGCCGACATTGCCCCACCACCTGGAAGCCACATTGAACATCTCGCCACCGACAACCTGCCCGCTAACCGCCTGTCGGCACAGGCGTTCCCAGCAAAAACCTTCAAATTCAGGGAAATGTTGTTTTACAATTTCTTCCACGTAATCAATACGCCCCAGTTCCAACAGCGAACGATACGGGCTAATAAACCGGTAATAGAAACTGATAAATGGGTCGGACAAGTGGTAAATGCCGTGCTTGCTGTTTTTTGGATTTTCACCGAAAGGGATTTCCCGATCAACAAGCTGCATGGTCACGAGCCTTTTTAAAGGGGCGCTCAAAGTCGCCGCATTCTTTTCGGCACGCGCCGCAATCTCCGAAATTCGGTTCGCACCGTTCCCGATGATTCCAAGAAGCGTGGACGCCTGCACCAGGTCGCGCATGTCGTCACGCAAAATATGCACAGGCTCGTCGTGAAGGACGCCCATGGGAGAAAGGGCCAATTCCCTCAAGGCCGACTTGAAATTCCGATACCGTTCACGCAATTCCCAATAGCGGGGCACCCCGCCCCAAACGGCATATTCAGAAACAGCCTCCTTTGCCGAAATTTTCAAAGCTGAAGGCAAGTAAGAAACCGGAATAGGCTTCAACCGGAGAATTTCATGGGCACGCCCATACAATGGCGATTTTTCGTCGAGAGCGACATCGAACATCATCTGTTGCGACGAGCCGCAAATCACCAGGTTGAAGTTTAAGGACTTTTCGTCCAGCAACTTCTGCAGCGTAGAGGGCAACATCTCACACGATTTCACAAGATACGGGAACTCGTCCAGGCAGAGCGTTGAACCCTTCGCGCACCTGTAGTTGAAAGCCCTAAAAAGCGACTCCCAGTCGGGGTAAGCAACGGAATCGAAACCCTCATACCGGACTGCAATCGCCATGGCCAGGAAACGCCGCTGGGCGGATTCTTCTGAACGGTCCGCCATAAAATAGATATCGTTTTCCTTCAAGACGCGCTTTAACAAGGTGGACTTGCCCAACCTGCGACGGCCATAGACAACGACAAAAGACGCTCCCTTCCGGGAGAGTTCCGCCTTCAGCCTTTTCGATTCTTCTTCACGATCTAGGAATTCCATACCCCTAATATAACAAATTATTTAGCAGAAAAATAATTTTCCTACTAAATAATTTTCAAATTTCAGTCCACAAGCAACCTTCTGTTGAACTATTGAGCGTTTCCCAGCTTGGTCCCTGTGCCTGCCGAACGGGGGGCCGGGTCGGGAGCTGCTCGCGCTATACCATCAGTGGGTGCAAGACCGCAGCCCTCATGAAAGGCGGCATCATTCCGTTTTGCCGTTACAGCTTCCCCCAATAACAAATTCAGCGGCCGGGGATAATTTATCGAAACGAACATCTTCTTGTAGGATGTATTTTCCTTTTACTTTTTTGATTTTGTCTGTCTTAAAGAACTCCTCACGTTGTTTTTGGACACTTTCGACATTGGCTCATTTAACATCAAAGTTTCTTTCTTTTATTTCCATATACGCCTCGCATTTTTTGAAAAAAAACTTTATTTTGATATCCAATGTAGGCATATTTCATAAATAAGTTCGATTTTTCGAAAGAAACTCATTTTTCAATATTTCTAACGCAGCGAATAGCAAGATTATCATATGTCTCTTACTATTTTTTTTTAATTTGAGTCTTTTTTTGTTCGGTTTTTGAGGCATT
>CACXXH010000121.1 GCA_902771595.1 Fibrobacter succinogenes
CGGAACAGGCCCGTTTCGAGACCCTTGAATTCAAGGAACTTGGTGAGCCACTTGGGAGTCAGCGCACCAAATTGCGGCTTGGTCTTGGTGACGTTCGCCAGGTTGTAGGCAGCCTTTGCGCCAAGCGCATTGATGCCGGTTTTCTTTTCTGTAGCTTCATTTGCCATAGTGGTTTACCTCTTGGGTTTGTGTTAAGTGTTGCACCCTGTCATCCTGGAGGCCAACGGCCGATAGGATCCAGTGCAGTTCTATAAAGTTTTGTTTCCTATCTGTTTTGTAGGATTTTTTCAAGAAAAAATTTTACAGCCATGCGCCTTCGTGCGAGAACATGATGTCCTTCATGGCGTCGACACCGCCCTTCAAGTTGTAAAGCGGGCCTGTGTAACCGGCTTCGCGCAGCGTGTTTATCGCGAGGATGCTGCGCTTGCCCTGCTTGCAGATAAAGACGGTATCCTTGTTCGGGTCGAGTTCTTTTTGCCTGCGGGCGAGTTGCCCGATGGGAATCACGATGGCGTTCGGGAAGCGCAGAATCGCGCGTTCGTGCGGCTCACGCACATCTACGATTGTCATCGGGTCGCCATTTTCAATCTTCTTCGCAAGTTCTTCGGGCGTAAAGCCTTCCACCGGAATTTCATTTTCCGTCTTGAGCCCGCAAAGTTCCTCATAGTCGATTTCTTCCACATCGGTGATGGTCGGGTTGCTCCCGCAAATGGGGCACGCCCTGTTGCGTTCCACCTTGAGGATTCTCGAGGTCAAGTTCAGGCTGTCGATATGCAGGAGCTTTCCGTTCAAGTGCTCGCCGATACCCAAGATGAGCTTGAGCGCTTCGTTCGCCTGGATGCTTCCGACAATGCCGGGAAGCGGGCTGATGGCGCCACTCTCGGAGCAAGACGGAATGAGCCCTGCCGGCGGAGGCGACGGGAATTGGCAACGGTAGCACGGGCCGCCATCCAGATTGAAGACGCTTACCTGGCCTTCGAACTGGTAGATGGCTCCGAACACCACGGGAATGCCGTGCAATGCGCATGCGTCGTTGATCAGGTAGCGCGCCTTGTAATTGTCGGAACAGTCGACTACCAAATCGTAGCCGTCGATTTCTTCCAGGATGTTCGAGGAATCGAGTTTTACCTTTTCGGCGACGAGTTCGATGTTCTTGTTGATGTTCTTGACCTTGTCCTTTGCCGATGCGACTTTCGGGCGCTTGATATCGCGTGTGCCGTGAAGTACTTGGCTCTGCAGGTTTTCAAGCGAGACTTCGTCAAAATCGATGACCTTGATGGTACCCACGCCCGCAGCGGCAAGGTACTGGATAACTGGGGAACCGAGCGCGCCTGCACCCGCAACAACGACTTTGGCAGCCTTGATGCGCTTTTGGCCCTTGACGCCGATTTCACGCAGCATCAGGTGTTTGCCGAAGCGTTCCACTTCGGAATCATCGAACGAGACCGCCTTCCTTCTTTCGTCCGAAATGAGGCTGTCTACCGTCGTATTGTCGACAATCGGTGCTCCGCCTGCGATGGCGGGCAGCAACAGAATTTCGGTATCTTCGGGCAGGGGCGTTTCCCAAAGGGCCTCCACCGTCAGGTTTTTGCCGTTGATATAAATTTGTATGAAGTTCCGGAGCTTGTTGTTGTCGTCGTAAAGGACGTTTTTGGCATCCGGGTACATGTCGAGAAGAATGGCGAGAGCCTTTCTCACCGAACTTGCGGGTATCTCGACCTGGGCGTTTTTCCCAAAGAAATTCCTGAGAGTAGCAGATATGTATATTTTCACTTTTTCCTCCGTACAAAAAAAGTGTGATTCCGTACACGGCCAAATATAGATTGGGCCTTTAATGTTGTCCAATACAATATTTTTATGCAGAATTATTGTTTTTTCTTATAACGCCTATAACTGGAATCTGTTGTCAGTAATTGATATCTTTTTTGTAGTTTCTGATGTCCTTGACACCGTCTTTTGTCACGGATAAAATAACATAGACGAGTCTTGGCACCATGTTTTCATAATCCTCATCCGAGGGGACAGCCGCGCAATCAGGGTGCGAATGGTAAAAGCCGATTACCTCGATTCCGCTACCTTCGATTTCGCGCTCTACCTGGTAAAGGAACAGCGGGTCTACCCTGAAATGGGTGGATTTCTGCGTTCCCTGAATCAAGTTGGGGGCTTCGCGGGTTTCCAGAACTTCGATTTCGCCGTTTTCGCCGGATTTCCCGAGCAAAATTCCGCAACATTCGCCCGGATAGGCGGCTATCGCGGCCAACGTCATTTGACAAGTTGTCTTTTCGCTCAGTTCAATTTCCATAATGCAAAAACATAAAGTGCCCCCGGAGTCGGAATTTCACAAGGACCCCGAGGGCACCGTTGTACGGAGACCTTTATTCTATCACCAAGCCTTCGTTGGTGGCATCCACACCTTCGATGTGGAAGGAATTAAGCACCGGTTTTGCGCGGTCCTGCAGAGAAAGGATCAAGTAGCTTGCCTTGCTGTCGTAAGCGAGACGCTTGTCTTCCTCGGAGGGGCGCGACGGTGATTCCGGATGGGAATGCCAGTTGCCAAGCGGGGCAAGGCCGTTTTGGCGCATGTCCTTGATGGCCAAGAGTTGTTCCCTCGGGTCAAGCGAAAAGTGTTCGTTCGAATGGTCGATATTCGTGAGCAGGTACACCTTTTCGATATGCTTGTCGGCTCCTTCGATACGCCCCGCAATCAGCCCGCAGGCCTCCTCGGGGAGGTTCTTCTCGGCATGCTCCAAAATTTTCTGGTATTCTGCTTTCGGTAAAGTTATCATGCGTACCGCCTAGTGTTTGAGGTCGCAAACCGCCTGTTCGTAGTCAATCAGCTGCGTGATGGTCGGGTGCGTACCGCAAACCGCGCAGTCGTCCGTCTTGGTCGGGAGTTTGACCTTGCGGAATTCCATGGTCAGCGCATTGTACGTCAGCAAGTAACCCGTGAGCAGGTTGCCAATGCCGAGAATGTACTTGACCGCTTCCATCGCCTGGAGGCTTCCGATGACACCGCCCATGGCGCCGATAACGCCCGCCTGCTTGCAGGTCGGCACGGCATCTTTCGGAGGGGGTTCCTTGAACACGCAGCGGTAGCAGGGGCCCTGGCCCGGAACGTACGTCATGAGCTGCCCTTGGAAGCGGATGATGCCCGCATGGGAGAAGGGCTTCTTCGCCATTACGCATGCATCGTTGATGAGGAACTTCGCCGGGAAATTGTCCGTCCCGTCAATCACGAAATCGTAATCCTTGATGAGGTCGAGGATGTTCTCGCTCGTGACGAACGTGTGGTACGTATTCACCGTCACGTCGGGGTTCATCTCGTTCATCGTCTCTTTCGCGGACTGCACCTTCAGCTTGCCCACGTCCTTGGTGGCGTGGATAATTTGGCGCTGCAAGTTCGAAAGATCCACGACGTCGGCATCGGCTATGCCGATAGTGCCGACACCTGCCGCCGCGAGGTACATGGCGGCAGGGGCGCCCAGGCCCCCCGCACCGATAATCAGCACCTTCGCGTTCAGGAGCTTCTTCTGGCCCTTCGCGCCCACCTCTTTCAAGATGATATGGCGGGAGTAGCGCTCGAGTTGTTCGTTGGTAAATGCCATTAGCAGCCACCTCCCATGAAGTAGAGGAATTCGACGGTGTCGCCGTCCTTGAGGGTGGTGGATTCGAACGCGCCGTTTTCGACGAATTCGTCATTAAGCGAAACCGTCACATAAAGCGGGGTTTCCACATTCTCCTGTACAATCAATTCTGCAACGGTCAGCCCGTCCTTAACTTCCTTTTTGTTTCCTGCAACTGTGATAATCATTTTAACTCCTTGTGTGAAATTCCTTTTCCAGCGTTGTCATTCCGAGCTTGACTCGGAATCGGCTTTTCGCCCGGCGGTTAGTCCCCGACTTTTTTCACAATCAGCGTAAACGTTCCGTCCTGATTGTCGGTGAGTCGTAGAATTTCGTGGCCTTCTTCCTTGATGCTGCGCGGCACGTTCTGCACCGGCTCGCCGTCGTTCAGGCGTACCGAGAGAATCTGCCCGTCCTCGAGTTCTTCGAGTGCGACCTTCGCCTTTACGAAAGTGGTCGGGCATTTTACGTCTGTGATGTCAACGAAATCGTCTATCTTAAATTCAGGTTCTGCCATTTTTGCCTCCGTACATATTTTGTTTGTTGCCAAATATAAAACGTGGCAATTGCAGCGTCCAATACTAAATAAGTATGGCTTTTAATAGGATTTTTCTATAAGTGGTTTTGGACTTGTTTTTACTACTTTATAATGTCATAGCGAGGAACCGAAGGTGACGCGGCAACCTAAATATGACTTTGACACTACAATCGGCCGGCGGAATACGGATTCCGTAAAATGGAATGTCGCCGAAAACGTGCTCCCCATGTGGGTGGCCGATATGGATTTCCGGACTGCCCCCGAAATTTTGGATGCGCTCAAAAGCCGCCTGAATCATGGCGTTTTCGGGTATGCGGATGTTCCCGACGCCTGGAACAATGCTTACATCAATTGGTGGGAAAAACGTCATGACCTGAAAATGGAAAAGGAAAACTTGACGTTTTCTGCGGGCGTAATGCCTTCGGTTTTCTCCGTAATCAAGCAGCTTGCCGCCTCGGGCGAAAACATCGTCATCCAATCTCCGGTCTACAACAACTTCTACAACTGCATCGAAAATAGCGGTTGCAACGTTGTTGAAAACCAGCTTTTGTATAAGGATGGGGCTTACGCCATCGATTTTACGGATCTGGAGCAAAAGCTGTCGAACCCGCAGACGAACGTGATGATCCTCTGTAATCCCCACAACCCGATTGGCAAAATCTGGAGCGCAGAAGATTTGGCGAAAATCGGCGAACTTGCCCAAAAGTACAATGTCACCGTCATTTCCGATGAGATCCATTGCGACATTACGGAGCCTGGGAAAAGTTACGTGCCGTTTGCGGCGGCTTCCGAAACTTGCCGCGAAGTAAGCGTTACTTGCATTGCGCCCACGAAGACT
>CACXXH010000122.1 GCA_902771595.1 Fibrobacter succinogenes
CCCCAGGGGTTTTTCTTGCCGAAGCGGACCTTCTTCTTGGGCCCGTAATTGAACGCGGGGTCCTTCGCCCGGCGCTGGCGCTCGGCGCGTTCTTCGCGCTCCCTGCGGAATTTTTCGCGTTCTTCCTCGGTCCAGCGCGGCTTTTCCTTTTTCGGGATCAGCGCGGTGCTGCGTTCGTGGCGCTTCTGCTGTTCGCGTTCGCGGTATTCGGCGTTGTTTTCGCGTTCCTTGCTCGGGAAGAATTCCTTGCCCTCGGCCTTGGCGCTGCGGCTCAATAGCAGTCGCCCGATTTTTCCGAGTTTCAAGCGTTCCAGCGTCGCGCGAATCTGCGGGCGGTTCTCCGGAATGTACCAGAAGAAGAACTGCCTCTGGCTCCGCTTCTGCTCCGGCGTTTTTGCCACGTAGAGCGGTTTTCCGTCGGGCGACAGTTCGGAATAGAACATTTCCGTCGCGATGGTCATCGGGGTCGGCGTGAAGTCCTGCACCTGTTCCAGCTGGAACCCGAGCTGCTTCGTCTCGAGCGCGAGTTCCGCCATGTCGGCCTCGGTACATCCGGGGTGGCTGCTGATGAAGTACGGGATGATCTGCTGGCGCTTTCCGATGCGCTTGCATTCGTCGTCGAAGAATTCCTTGAACTTGTGGAACAGCGTGAAGCTCGGCTTGCGCATGAGCTTGAGTACTTCGTCGCTTGTGTGTTCCGGAGCGACTTTCAGGCGGCCGCTCACGTGGTAGTCGATGAGCTCGCGGGCGTATTCCTCGTGGTCCTTGCGCAGTTCCTCGTCATCGGTTTCTTGCAGCAACATGTCGTAACGCACGCCGCTCCCGATAAACAGGTGCTTCACCTTCGGGTGGTTGCGCACTTCGCGGTAGAGCTCCAAAATTTCTTTGTGGTGCGTGTCCATGTTGTCGCAAATCTTGGGCGTGAGGCAACTGGCTCGAGCGCACTTCTGGCAACGGCTCTGGTCGCGGCCGCGCATGTTGTACATGTTGGCGCTCGGGCCGCCCAAGTCGGTGATGGTGCCGGCAAAACCGTCCATCTTGGTAATCAGATCCACTTCGCGCAGAATGCTTTCGCGGCTACGGCTCGCAATAAACTTCCCCTGGTGTGCGTTGATGGCGCAGAAACTGCAACCGCCAAAACACCCGCGGTGCGTATTGATGCTGAACTTGATCATGTCGAACGCGGGCACGTTGCCGCGCTTCTTGTAACGCGGGTGCGGCTCGCGTGCGTACGGGTATTCAAAACTTTCGTCGAGTTCGCCGTATTCGAGCGGCGGGTACGCGGGGTTTATCACCACGGTCTGTTCGCCCACATCCTGCAAAATGCGGCGCTGGAACCACTTGTTGCATTCGATGTCCACCTTGCGGCAGTTCTCCATCTGCGTGCGCTTGCTTTCGAGGCATTCCTCGTAGCTTGCGAGCCTCAGGTCTTCCCAGTGGTTGTTCTTCGGGACGTTCCCCTTGGGCGCCAGGTAGGCCGTCTGCGGGATGGAATTCAGGCTGGAGAACGGCACGCCCTTCTTGAGGAGGCGAATCATTTCCTTGAGCGGTTTTTCGCCCATGCCGTACACGAGAAGGTCTGCCTGCGTGTCGAACAAAATGCTCGGCTTGAGCCTGTCGCTCCAGTAGTCGTAATGCGTCACGCGGCGCAGGCTCGATTCCAGCCCGCCGATCATCAGCGGCACGTCGGGAT
The DNA here is from genome assembly GCA_902771595.1 of Fibrobacter succinogenes. Taxonomy (GTDB): domain Bacteria; phylum Fibrobacterota; class Fibrobacteria; order Fibrobacterales; family Fibrobacteraceae; genus Fibrobacter; species Fibrobacter succinogenes_C. The sequence continues at coordinate 1,694 of CACXXH010000122.1, forward strand.
AGAGCTGCTTTAAAATCTTCGCGTAAGTGTACGTTGCGTAGTCGGGGCGGAATCCCGCCTTGTTTCCCGGAGTGAACGCGTCGTCGCTGCGCAGGCGCTTTGCTGCGGTGTAGTGGTTCACCATGCTGTCCATGCCGCTCGAAATAGCGAAGAACATGCGGGGGCGTCCGAGCTTCTTGAAATCTCGCAAATCATCGCGCCAGTTGGGCTGCGGCAGAATCGCGACCCGCAGGCCCTCGTGTTCGAAAAGGCGGCCCACTACGGCGTGCCCGAAGCACGGGTGGTCCACATAGGCGTCGGCGCTGATGATGATTACGTCCACGTAATCCCAGCCGAGTTCGTCTAGGTCTTCCTTGCATATGGGGAGGAATCGCGGATCGTACATAAGGCGAAAGATAGAAAATGATGTCCCCTTTCCGGCGGAAGTTCCTGGCGCACGTGGCGACTGCGGTATGACCCTATATGAAACGCTTTGTTTCATAAAAACATGCAAAAATGCGAAAAATCTAAAAAATCGTTTGAAAACGTTAAAATTTTGCGAATATCGTTTCATGGAAAATCTATATTACTCTATGTAAATGAAACCGATAACGGAATACGAAGATTACCGCCTTTACCTGCGGGACTTCTACGAGGAGCGGAAGAGGACTTCCGTTTTCTCGTGGCGCGAGTTTGCGAAACTTGCTGGTTTTTCGTCGTCGGGTTACCTTAAGCTCGTTTGTGACGGCAAAACCAGGCTCTCCAAGATTGGTGCAGCCAAGGTCGCTCCGGCGATGGGGCTCGCGGGGTTCCATGCAGATTACTTTTGTCTGATGGTGGAATTCTGTGATGCGTCGGATGATACGGTCCGCATGAACGCTTATTCCCGGATGCGGGCCCTGGCGAAGGAGAACGGGGTCCGTATTTTGGGAACTGAGGCATTCAGCTATTTCAGTTCATGGGCGAACCCGGTGGTGCGCGAACTTGCGCCGATTATGAGGGGGGCGAAACCCTCGGATATCGGTAAGGTGTGCGTGCCCGAAATCTCTGCCGGGGAGGTCCGCAACTCGCTCGAACTCATGGTACGCATGGGTCTGCTTATCCGCAGGCCCGATGGCAGTTATGTGCAGACGGACAAGGGTGTTTCCGGGTGTTCTGCGGTGATTCCTTCGGCAGTCCGTTCCATGCAGAAGCAGTATGCCTACCTTGCCGCCGATGCGGTGGATTTATTCGAACCCGAGGAACGCCGCATTTCGGGCTTGACCGTAGGTGCCGACGAACATACTTTCAACCGCATTGCCGTGGAACTGGACGCATTCCGTCGTAAAATCGCCGCCATTGTCTCGGATGTTCAGGATTACGACCGCATATATCGATTAAATTTACATCTATTCCCGCTCAGCAGGCCCCTTGGAGAAAAAGATGTCTAGAATAAAGTTTATCCAGAATAAGAAAGTGTTGTCCAGTATTTTGGTCGCCATGTGTCTGGTGCTTTCCGGTTGCGTCGGTTTTACCGAGGATTTGCTCCGCTTTGGCTGTGCCAGTGAAGCATCAGCTCCCGGGCCTACTGAGGAGCTTCTGGAAAGCGAATTCAAGGCCGCACGCTTTGTGCAGTCCGGCAAAATCGATGTGGACCGCAAACACGATTCGGTCACGATCATTTTGGAAACCTTCGGCGGGTGTCTCAAGGATAACGGCGGATATGCATGGGACGGTGACTTTTATTACGTGAACGAAAGGACTTACGCCTATAGTTTCCGCGAAGACACGCTTTTGCTCACGTATACGCGCATCCCGGACAGGTTCGAAGCCAACCAGGACACGTTCGACGTGTCGGTGATATTGGTAGGCGGAACCCCGGGTTCACTGGAAGGGATATGGAGGCTGACTCAGTGCCAGTATGCCGAGGGAAAAATGCCTTGCTACGATGACGGCTATGAAAAGTATTTCAAGTTCTATGAAAACTTTGTCGAAATTCGCATCGACGATCGTGAAAATTACGACTATATCACGACGTATTTTGTCCACGAATTGTTCGACTTCTTGGAAAGCCCGTCGGCATCGATTGATATCGGGGACGTATTCTACCGTTATGCTTGGACGGATAGGCTAGAGGAATCTGGAGTTAAAGTTCAGAAAAAGACGAACCGGAGCGTGAATTTTGAATTCGACGGGCGCGCTTTCGAATTGCAAGTGGAATTCGCCCGGTACAGGGACAGCGTGGTGGTGTCGCTGAAATCCGGCAATACGAATTGCGTCGGCACGTATTTCAGGAACGACGACGTTTCGGAAGAAGTCTGCTCTGTTGAAAATGCGGATTACCTGCGCAAACAGGATTCGGGCGTGCTTGAGTTCGTGCGGCAGAATTCCGGCGAATTCGAGAAATGCATCGACGGCATCCTCGGTCGCGAACAGAACGATTGATTTTGACATGATGTAAAGAAGGAGAAAAAATTATGAAAAGATTGGTGAAAGCAGCTTTGCTGCTGTTAGTTTGTGTGTATACTGCAGCGGGTGCGGCCGAAAAAACAGATGGTAAATTGTTCGGTGTTCGCCTGGGGGCGCAGATTTCGAATCTCATTACCGATGCGCATTGGGGGCCTTACCCAGATATTTCGGGGCCGGGCGGATTGTTTTCGTTTGATGTGGCGTTCCCTGTCTCGGAACATTTTTATATCCATCCGGCCATAGGTCTTGACAACCGCAACTATTTCACCTACGGCGAGATCGGCATCCCCTGTGTTGCTCTCGAAGGCGAGGAACCGTGTGGCGGCTACTGGGAAGGCTACGACGTAAATTCGTTCTTCTATCTGGAAATCCCGGTAATGGCGCAGTGGCGCACGTCAGCGCTGTTTCTGGAAGCGGGGCCGGTTGTCGACATTCTGCTCCACATGAACGAGGACTACATTTTACCCGAAAAGTATCGGAACGACAGGTGCTACGAGGACAAACGCATCGGTGCGGGTGTCGCCGCGGGTGTCGGACACGTATTCGATTTCGGGCTTTCGATAGATGCGCGCGTGTCGTTCCAGTTTACCGACTTGGTCGAGGGGGACAAGGAGTGCCTTACCTCCACCAGGGTAGAATCCGAGATGTGGGAAGAGAATGGCAAAATCCACACCAGGGTGGTTTCCAGTTCCAGCGAGTATATGGGCGGCAGCTACTATAAACTGCTGAAACTGCAGCTGGGAATCGGGTACTGGTTCTAGGCGTTACTTGCCGGCGCTTTTTTCTTTTCCCGCTCTTCGGCTTCGCGGTAGATTTCGCCCTGTTCCTTGGCCACCACGTTCAGCACCTGTTCGTCCTTCTTGGGGCTGATGGTGAGCGTGGTGGTAAAATAGTCGAATCCCATTTCCTTGGCGAGCCGGGCGGTTTCGCCGAGCCGCAGTTCGAAACACTTGCGGCAGCGCTTGCCGCCTTCTTTCTCGTCTTCGAGCCCGCGCGCAATCTCGTAAAATTTCTTGGGGTCGTATTCGCCCTCGATGAATTCTACCGGGTACTTTGTCTTGAATTCGCTTACGAACCGCCTGATTTCGGCGACGCGGTGGGCGTATTCCTCGGAAGGCGCGATATTCGGGTTGTAGTAGAAAATCGTTATCTTGAAGAACTGCGAGAGGTATTCGATGCAGTAGGTGCTGCACGGCCCGCAGCAGGCGTGCATCAGGAGTGTG
>CACXXH010000123.1 GCA_902771595.1 Fibrobacter succinogenes
TACCCCGATTTCACAGATTTATTACTATATTTGCACTACACTCGGGGTGTAGCTCAGCCTGGTAGAGCGTCTGCTTTGGGAGCAGAATGTCATCAGTTCGAATCTGGTTACCCCGATAAATAAAGGACCCCCTTGTGGGGTCCTTTATTTATCGATAACAACCTGATGAGAACTGATGAAATCAGTTCGACAAAAACACCGCTGAGCAAAGCGAAGGCAAAGGTGTTTTTGAGCTTGCGCTCTGCGCAAGCCCGAAGGGCAAAATGGAGCAAAGCGACATTTTGCAATCTGGTTACCCCGATATAAAAAGAGGCCCCTTGAGGGTCTCTTTTTATATCTTAGAGCCAGATCGAACTGATGAAATCAGTTCGGCAAAAACACCGCTGAGCGAAGCGAAGGCAAAGGTGTTTTTGAGCTTGCGCGTGCGCAAGCCCGAAGGGTGAAAGGGAACGCAGTGACTTTTCACTATCTGGCTACCCCGATACACGAAAGACCCCCTTGTGGGGTCCTTTATTTATCGATAACAACCTGATGAGAACTGATGAAGTCAGTTCTTCAACAAGAGTTTCTTGTTTTCCATAATGCCATCGTTGTCAAAGCGCACCGTCGGATTCTTCCCGCCCTTATAAGCCTCCTCACTCTCATAAAGCGAAATAGCCACGAATGCACCCGCCTTTGCCGGCCCGCTGAACGAGAATTCCTTTGTCGCGCCATCCTTGAATGTCGCCTTGGGAATGTGAATCGTCTTACCCAGCTGCGCAATGGCGGTTCCAGCGCTATCTGCGAATTCCGCGACCATATACAAGTCAAAGAAACACGGTGCCACGCCGGTGTTCTTGACGGTAATGTTCAAAGTGCTCGTGGTGTCCTTGGCCCCCGAAACGGTCAGCAACTCAGCGAGTTCCACGGTAAAATTGTAGCCGAGGACCTTGGTCATCGAATCCGCAAGCGCCTTGTTGTCGTTGTAAAATCGGTAGCCGCAATCATCGAAGTCCTGGTCCAGCACGTAGTAGGTCAAGTGCGCCGTCGTAATAGCGTCCACCCAACGCTCCGGAGTCCACTTGAGGTAGCCGCCGGGAATCACGTCGGTGTAATTCAGCATGATGGCATAGCCACCGCAGTTCTCCGCGACGGTGGGCATGTTCGCCTCGTAGGCGCGCACCAGCGAATCCGCAGTCCCGGGAATACCGATGAGGCAGTCGTCGCGCTTGGTAATGCCGAGGCTCAGCGCATACGAATAGACATCCCCGTAGCCGTCGGACGGGAGCACCAGCAAGCTCTTCTTGAATACGGACGCATAATGCTTCAGCATGTCCTTCTGGATTTCCACGGAAGGCATGTGGCTACCTTCCAGATTTGACACGTGCCATTCGCCCCACTCGCCAAACGAGCGCACGTCGATATATTCTATGCGCGGGTCTCCATCGTACTTGGCAGCTAACGCCGTGGCGAATTCCTTTGCATAATGCAGGTACACGGAATCATCCCAAACAGGAACGGCAGCATTCGCGCCGTTGTCCTTGTACTTGGCCGTAATCTTTTTCGCGCCTTCCTCGTAAACAAATTTCGGAGTCCAGTCGTAGTTCTCTTCGGGCGTGTCGTTGTCCCGGATAAAGGACGGCGAATACGGGAAAACGCGCAAGGCGTAGCCCATGCCATGTTCCGTGAGTGCATCCAGCAATTCTTCCAGTCCGCTCCAGTCATATTTGCCCTTCGCCGGATTCAACTTGTCCCACTGCTGGTAACCGGAACCGTAGGTGACCAAATCCCACGCCTTGTTGTTCAGGGAGCCATGGGGACCGTATTCAAAGCCCGGGTCGAAAGTCCATGCGGCCTCGGTCGGGACCGTGAAGCCCTTGTGCGGGTTCGTCAGCGGGCCTTTGAAACGCTTGAGAGTGTAGGTGATTTTGGTGGTGTCGGATAAGTTCGCTGAGCTAGCCGAAGTGAACTTATCGTTACCAGATGAACTCGAGACATCATAGACAGAAGCGCTGCTGCCGTCATCACCGCAGGCACTCAAAACAAAGGCTGCGGAGATCAATACTCCAAAACATGCCAAACGTTTCATTATATCCTCGTACCTTTTTAATATAGATGTTTTTCACAAAAAGTGAAAATTTGACATATAAAATTGAAAAAGGCACAGTTAAGCCATTTATAAATGACATGCCCAAGCAAAAAAAATGCAATTTTGTGCAGTGAACCTATTGACAATTGCCCAATTGTGCATTATATTTAGGAAGTATAAATTTATATTGCGAGGTTCATCATGGAAAATAGCAAGCGCAAAGAGTTGACCGACCGTCAGCTAGAAATCTACGAGTACATCAAGAAGTATTCTAAAGAGAACCACATGCCGCCTACGGTCCGCGAAATCGGCAACCATTTCGAGATTTCCTCGACAAACGGCGTGCGCTCCATCCTCGCCGCCCTCATCAAGAAGGGCTATATCAACCGCTCCCCGCGCCTCAGCCGCGGCATCGAAATTGTAGACACCGACGGTTCCGCCGCCGATGCAGCACCGAGCAACACCATCGAGATTCCCATCGTGGGCCGCGTGGCCGCAGGTACGCCGATTCTCGCCGTCCAGAACCTGGAAGGCACGGTCACCATCGACCGCGATTTCCTCGCCTGCCGTTCCGACGTCTTCGCACTGCGCGTCAAGGGCGACTCCATGATCAATGCCGGCATCTTCGACGGCGACCTCATTTTTGCGCGCCAGCAGAAATCCGCCGAACGCGGCGAAATCATCGTAGCGCAGGTGAACAACGAGGCTACGGTCAAGTACTACCAGCCGCAGCACGACCACATCGAGCTCCGCCCCGCAAACCCGAAGTACCGTCCCATCATCGTGAACAAGGGCAACGACTTCTCCATCGCGGGCCGCGTCATCGGCGTGATGCGCAAGGTGAACTAGGCGGAATCCTCGCCTGCCAAGTCGGCGCTCTTCAAACCGGCACACTCTATACCTGCGCTCTTTAAACCGACGCTCTTATTTATACAGAAAACCCTGCCGTTGTACCGGCAGGGTTTTTCGCATTGCAGTCATGCTGATTCTGCAGTCATGCTGACGTCACCCTGACGAAAGTCAGAATCAACATTCCGACCCTGTCCTGACCTGCGTCAGGATGACCAAGCGTCAGGGTGACACTCGGGTTAGTCCAGCGTGTGGACCAGCAGGCCGTCGCGCAGCTTGGGTTCGAACCAGGTGCTCTTCGGCGGCATGATTTCACCGGCATCGGCGATATCCATCAGCTGGTCGAGCGTGGTCGGGTACATAGCGAAAGCGCAGGCGCATTCACCGCTGTCGACACGCTTCACGAGTTCGCCAAGACCGCGGATGCCACCAACGAAGTCGATGCGCTTGGAAGTACGCGGGTCGTCGATATCGAAAATCGGCTTCAGTACGAGCTTCTGGAGGAGAGCCACGTCGAGGCTGTCGACCGGGCCCAGGTTCTTGAGGAACTTGTCCTTGAACGTGCAGGCGTACCACTTGCCTTCCAAGTACATGTTCACCTGGTTCTGCTTGGCCGGGTGCTGCATTTCGGCGAGCGGCTCAATATCGAACACCTGCTTCAGGTCTTCCATGAGCTGTTCCGGAGTACGGCCGTTCAGGTCCTTCAGCACGCGGTTGTAGTCGAGAATCTTGAGCTGGGTGCTCGGGAACAGGATGGCGAGGTAGCGGTTGTATTCTTCCTCGCCCGTGTTCTTCGGGTTCTGCTCGGCGCGGTAGCTAGCGGCGCGGGCACCGGCAGCGCTGCGGTGGTGACCGTCGGCGATGTAGGAGACCGGAATCTCTTCGAAGCTCTTGCGGATGGCGGCAATCTCGGCATCGTCGTCGATAATCCAGACGGTGTGACCGAATCCGTCGCCGTCGCTCACGAAGTCATAGACAGGCTTGCGCTTAGTGACGGCACCGAACAGGTCGAACTGGCCGTTGTCGCGGTAGGTCAGGAACACCGGACCGGTATTGGCGTTGGTGTCGAGCACGTGGCGCAGACGGTCTTCTTCCTTGTCGGCGCGGGTCAATTCGTGCTTCTTGATGATGCCGTTGAAGTAGTCGGCAGCGGGCACGGTGCAGACGAGGCCGTACTGTTCGCGGCCGTTCATCGTCTGGCGGTAAACATAGAGGCAGTCCTTCTTGTCGTGCGCGATGACGCCTTCGGCAATCATCTTCTCGAGGTTCGCACGTGCATGGGCATAGACCTTCGGGTCATAGGCGTCGACGCTGTCGTCAAGTTCCAGTTCGGCGCGGGTCACGCGCAGGTAGGAATGCGGCAGGCCTTCGGCCATGGCCTTGGCTTCGGCGCGGTTCATCACGTCATAAGGGAGTGCGGAAATGTCCTTGGCCTCGGCAGGATTGACCGGGCGAAGGGCCTTGAACGGATAGATGTGCATCATGGGCTTCTTTCCTTTGTGTGATTCCTTGATTAAAACTTCGTCCTCGGAAATGAGGTTGTGGATGTAGCCGGTCTTGCCCTCAATCCACTTCTTCTTGCGGTAGCTGACAATGAAATACGCAAGGAAGAAGAATGCGAAACCGGTAATGGCGGCGACGATGGTAATGCCGACCATGAAAGCGAGCAGGTGGCCTGCGGCGTTTTCCCAGAGGTTACTGATGATTTCGAGGCAGTTGCGGATGGACATGCGCTCGAACTCGCCCAGGAAGTCGAACTTGATCGGAGCCGGGTCGACAATCTTGCAGCCGATATAGTAGCCCGAGGGGTAGAAAATTCCGAACTGCGTCACCGGGTTCGCAACAAAGTCGGCGACGACGCCCGGAACCTTGGGCAGGCGGAAAAGCGCGCAGATGGCGACGGTCAGGATGATGGCGAAACCGATGGTCGGCCACACGCCAATAAATACACCGATAAACACCGACCATGCGACCTT
>CACXXH010000124.1 GCA_902771595.1 Fibrobacter succinogenes
TGGTCAAGGTTAATCGGGCCGTGTAACATCACGGATAGGAAGCACCCGCCCAACAAAAACAGCGTCAAGAAAGGCTGTTAACCCAAATGCGGCTGGCGGGCCACGAGACGATTGCCAGGTTAAATCTCGCACGGCGCACGCCACCCGCAGACCTGCCTAGGCTCGCACAGCGCGGCCCACACGGCTCTATTTTGCTGCCGGCATACGAGAATGCCCACGACGCAGGGGAGGGCCCTGGAGTGCGCGGAATAGCCATTATCTACCATTGGGAATCACGGATGCCCGCTACCGACGCTGCACAACTAGCGTACCGTAATGCGCTACGACAGCGCTTCTAGAAGTTGTAATTTGGGCGCTCTCTGCTGCCAAAGAAAGGTTTCCACTGTGAAAACGTAGTGAAAATTATTTCCACTGTGGAAACATGCAGTTTTCACTATGGAAACCATATATTTCCACAGTGAAAACACACATATATATTTATAGTATAATATAAAATATATGTATTGATAGAAAATCAAAGTCTAAGATAATACTTTTTCTCTTTTTGGTTCTTTTTCTCTTTTATGGCGGCAAAGCGCAATCCTGGCAAATTTTATATTGACAAGACAACACGGAGGATACCGTCATGGACGCAATAAGAAGACCGAATGTAGAAAACCTCGTCACTCAGAACAATTTCAAACTGAGAGTAATGGCGTATAGGAAGCTGACGCAAGCCGAACTATACCATGCGGCAGCCGTTTACTTGAAAGCAAAGAAACGCAGCTCGTTCCCCATGAACGGCTGCGACACGATTGAAACGATAATCGGATTTGACGGACGCTAGAAGTCCGAAAGATCGTAACTGAAGATAGATTTAGAAAGCATCTTCATTGCGTTCAGGGACGCCTCCTGCGCTTTAAGCGTTTCCTTGATGATTTCTTTGAAATCGTCGTGGTCGACCATGTGGACGCAAGAGCCCTTCTGCACATCAGAAGGACTTTCAACAATGTCTTTTTCGATTATCTTTTGAATAACTTTCTTAGCCATGCTTTGAATATAGATTCAGCGGCAGCGACGTGGCGTGAAAAGGTAACATGTTCGTTCAAAGCCGCCAGGGCAAAAAGAAAGCCCGCCGAAGCGGGCCTGGAACAAACTGCTAGTATGGCTAATCGACGTTTTGGAGAACCTTGTAAGAAGGTCTTTTCCATGGGATAATAAAACGCGTAAGCATCTTGAACCAGCCTATTTCGACGTTGTACTTTTCATCGCAGCCCATCTGCCCGGCGGCTTCGTTGTACGCCACGGCCCGGACGATTTCAAGGCGTTTAGGCTCTCCGGAACTTGCGTCGACAAGCCTGCGTTCGATGCTGTCCAACTGGGAAGCATTTTTGGATTGATTTATTTCCGTAATCAGGCTATCGTAAAGGGTCCTGCGGGCAATTTCAGACGCGCACTTATCGCCAAATCGAAAAATTAGCGAAGCGACGGAAATAAGTGACACCGCAATGGAAATCGCTGCGAAAACGCGATTCATGCCAACGAAAAAGGTTACAAAAGTGTACGTGCCGAACACGGCCACGACAAACGTACTCGCCTTGTCGCAAAGCGAATAGAAGCCCGCATATTCGTCACACACCGCAGAATTGTAACGAGCATTCCATTCCAGTTCATCACGTCTGGATTCTAGCGCACCCTGCTTGGCGGAAGCGGAGGATGCGGTGCGGGTGGATTCCCCGCTCCCGGTTTTGACTGATTCTTGCATGTCGGGTCTCCATTGGTTTTCATTTGTTTAACTCCTAATTTAATTTTTTAGTTAATTTGGTTAAACAAAAAAGTAACAACTTCTAAGGCTTCCAGCCTTCGGCCCTTACGAACCAATAAGCCCACACGGGAACGTTTTTGACCTTGCAATCGGGCAGGCGCGCGCACTCGATCATCCAGTGGATGTAATCCTGGTAATATATCTGGATGTCGCCCTTGTTGCCATGCCGAAGCGCCGGCAGACCTTCACGCACCCAGGCATACACGGCTTTGGGCGTCACGCCTTCCTTGGCCGCGAGCTCCTTCGGGCTATACTTGCCTAGGTCGGGCTTTGCGGCAGCAGCCTGGGAGCGGCTCGCCACGATGCAGAAAAGAGGACGTTCGCCAGTCGACATCACTTGTCGTCCACGGATTTCGACACAAGGCGGACGTTGCTCGACAGCTTGTCCTTGAACACTTCGCGCATCGAGTTCATCGATGCGAGCGTAGTATCCAGCACGCCCTTTGCATCGCCTGTCTTTTCCAGGTCCTTTGTCGCTGTCTTCACGCAGACGGTCAGCCAGTCCATAAAGTTCTCGATGGCAAGCCTTTTTCCCTTGCAGATAGCAAGTTCGATTTCTGCAAAGTGTTCGCGGGCGATAGCCATGCCCTTGTCGAGCGTCTCAGAGTATTCCTTATGATCCATGGTTGTCTCCTGTGGTTAAATGTCGCCCATCTTGGCAACGAGTCTCTTGAGCGATGCGGCCACGGCCGCGTCGAGCTCTTCGTGCGTCGCTTTTATGCTGGAAAGGTACGGCTTGCCGAAAAGCTCCTCTACCGTCATGCCCATTTCCAAGAGCTTCACGCAGACATCGTAAGTGGGTGTAGTGCCTTTCGAAGTCCACGAATAGACGGTAGCGGGCTTCAGCCCGAGCCTTTTGGCAAGTTCATCCTGGGCAATTCCGATACGCGAAATGAATTCCTTTACGTTCACCATAAGCAGAAATATAGTACAATTTTGGAAAAAAAATACAAATTTTAAATAATTTTACGATTTTTTTTACAAATATTTGGAATTTTATTCTATATTCAATATCAAAACGATAGGGAAACGGAATGAGCATGAAGACACTGGCTTACATCTACGCGATCCTTCTGAAGGTCGCCGACAAGAGCATCACCGCAAAGAAGGCCCTTGAGCTCATCCGCGACATTCTATCGTTATAACGAAAATTTTTATAAAAAAGTAAAAATATATATTGACTTTTGTCAAAATATATTGTATATTATAGACATGAACAAAACAATAAAAGAGATGGTGAAACTTCTTGAATCGAACGGCTTCCGCAAGATTAGGTCAAAAGGCTCACACGTCCGTTACGCTGACGATAAGGGCCACAAGGTCACGATACCGGCAGGGCACGGAATGAACGAAACCTTGAAGCCTAAAACGGAAAGTTCTATCATGAAGCAGGCGGGGCTCAAATAGGGCCCCACCCCATTTCCTTCAGCATGTACAAAAAGGACATATAGACAAAAAAAAATAAAAACAACAACAAATAAAAAAAACACTCAATCAACCCTATGGAGACAACATGAACTATACTGCGAAAATAACCAAGGAGAAGGACGGCGGCTATTCCGTATCGTTTCCCGATCTTGATGGGTGCTTTACGCAGGGAGATACGCTCGAAGAAGCCCTGGACAGGGCTCGTGAGGCAATGGAACTCACTCTCGAAGACGTATTTGACGGCGAAGCGCTGCCGGTAAACAAGACCAGGGCGAACGAAAGCAAAGGCCTCTACCGAGTCGAAGTGGACCCGGAACTGGCTATTGCGTTACAAGTCGCTGCCGCACGGGGCAAGGTGCCGCAAACCACCATCGCTAAAAAAATGGGTATGACAAAACAGGCTTATCAAAGACTTGAAAGCCGCAAGGCGAACCTGAGCGTGAAAATGCTAAAACGTATCGCTGAAAGCATGGGAAAACGCTTGGAAATCCAGTTCGTCTAAACACAACCGACATCATTAAAACAGCAAGGGCCCGGAACAATCCGGGCCTTTTTCATGTCCAACCTTCAGTGGTGGTCCAATCACTTCTTCAAAAGCTTTATAGCGGCAACTAATGCAACACCAATTACAGGCGAAGCTGTGGCAAGAGCATATCCAGATTTATCAGCCTTTAAAAGCATGTAAGACAGGTACATCAAAAATGCGCAGAGACCGATTCCGGCAAGAAGACCTATTAAAGTAATAATATTTGCAAATAACATGTTCCTATCTCTGGAACGGATTTCCTTTTCCCTTAAATTTTTTGTAGTCTCGATTTCTTTCTCCCTGATTGCTAGATCATTCTGAATCTGCATTCTTTGGTTTTCTACGAGCGCGGTCTGTCTTTCGGACGCAGCTTTCGCCATATTCATTATATCGTCTGAATAAGAAGGGTTGACTTCGTTAAACTTTTTCAGCATCTCTGGAGGAGGGACGCTTCCTTGATACGAAGTTGCGACAAGGTGCGCATTAGGAATTGGCGCAGCCTGTTGCTGAACCATCGTTTGTTTTCCGCTTTTCATTTTTCTACGCTCCGTCCTATTAAGCACGGATTTTACCTGCTGCGTCCCTGATGATTTCACCGGCTTCGTCAAAGCATTTTCCGACCTCTTCGATAATCGGAATAAGTTCGACCTTTACGGCTGGTGTCGAGGACTTTTTCGGCTCGATAATAGGCTTGCTCAAGTCTATAGGCTTAAACTGGCTAAGATTGCCAACAAAAGGAGTGATGGAAAACACTCCTGCAAAAAAAGCCTTTATGACATCCTTTTTGTTCATACCACAAATTTACATCTTTTTTAGGATCCTTGACCAGGATTAATACCAATTTGTTGTCCCAATTCGGAATAGAATCGGAAAAACATGGTGATTTGCGTGTCAGACCTGACAGTGCGGTTCGGGGCTAAATCAGGCCTTTGGTTTTGAGGTCGACGATGGCGGATTTGACGGCGGCTTGGAATTCCGGGCTGTCGAGGTCGATGGGTTTGCGCTCTTCGGTTGAAGCGGCCTTGTCGCGCTGGTGGGCCTTGGCGTAGTCGACGC
>CACXXH010000125.1 GCA_902771595.1 Fibrobacter succinogenes
CTTCGGCATGTAACCGATCGGAGTTTCGACAGCGTTGTCAACACCGTTGCAGCGGTCGAAGATCCAAGCGAGCACGCGGCTGTTGTCGCCGTAACCCGGCCACATGAAGCCACCCGGGAGCTTCTCGTTGTTGGCATCCTTGCGGAACCAGTTCACGTAGAAGATCTTCGGAAGCTTGTCTTCAGTGGACTTCTTGCCGATTTCGATCCAGTGCTTGAAGTAGTCACCCATGTTGTAGCCGCAGAACGGGAGGATTGCGAACGGGTCGCGACGGATCTTACCGACCTGAGAGGCGTCAATCGTAGAGGCAGCCGTGATTTCGGAACCCACGATGGAGCCGAGGAACACGCCGTGGTTCCAGCTGAGGGACTGGTGGACCAGAGGAATGGTGGACGGACGACGGCCACCGAAGAGGATTGCAGAGATAGGCACGCCTGCCGGATCTTCCCATTCCTTAGCAATGCACGGGCACTGCTTAGCCGGAGCGGTGAAGCGAGCGTTCGGGTGAGCCATTTCTTCGCCCTTAGGAGCCTTGTCCTTCGGGAGAGCGTCACGGGTCTTGCCCTTCCAGTCAACGAGCTTGCCCTTAGCCGGGTAGCCGATGCCTTCCCACCAGATGTCGCCGTCTTCAGTGAGGGCGCAGTTGGTGTAAATGGTGTTCTTTTCTGCAGAGATAAGAGCGTTCTTGTTGGATTCTGCAGAAGTACCCGGGGCAACGCCGAAGAAACCGGCTTCCGGGTTGATAGCATAGAGACGGCCATCCTTACCAAACTTCATCCATGCAATGTCGTCACCGATGGTTTCGACCTTCCAGCCCGGGATAGTCGGGATGAGCATGGCGAGGTTCGTCTTACCGCAAGCAGACGGGAATGCGCCAGTCACGTACTTGACTTCGCCCTGCGGGTTCGTGAGCTTGAGGATGAGCATGTGTTCAGCGAGCCAGCCTTCGTCGCGAGCGAGAACGGTAGCGATACGGAGAGCGAAGCACTTCTTACCGAGAAGAGCGTTTCCACCGTAGCCCGAACCGTACGACCAGATGAGGCGTTCTTCGGGGAACTGAGTGATGTACTTGTATTCAACGTCAGCGCAGGGCCAGATGCCGTTGTCGCTTTCGCATTCGCGGAGCGGCTTACCAACGGAGTGGAGGCACGGAACGAAGTCAGCGTTCACGTCTGCATTGAAGATGTCGAGAACCTTCTTGCCGGCGCGAGTCATGATGTCCATGTTGAGAACAACGTATTCGGAGTCCGTGACTTCGATACCGTTCTTGGAAATCGGGGAGCCGAGCGGGCCCATGCAGAACGGAATCACGTACATGGTACGGCCGTGCATACAACCCTTATAGAGCTTACGCATCGTCTGCTTGAGTTCAGACGGGTCGATCCAGTGGTTGGTCGGACCTGCATCTTCTTCCTTCACAGAGGAAATGAAGGTACGGGATTCGACGCGGGCCACGTCAGACGGGAGAGAACGGAACAGGTAGCAGTTTTCCTTCTTGGCGAGCTTCGTGGCGAGGCCAGCCTTGACGCACTTCTGCATAAGGGCATCGTATTCTTCCTTGGAGCCGTCAACGACAACGACGTTGTCCGGTTCGCACATGGCAATCATTTCATTCACCCAAGTACTGATCTTCGGGTGCTTGATATCGTTAAGGGTAAGACTCATTATGAGCTCCTGTTTGGTTTAACGTTTAGTTTCGATAATTTCGAACGCGGTAAAATTTACAAAAATTCAGGATTCCATCGCAGGGGTGCCATAAAAATTTTTGATTAAAAACAAGCGGCCATCCGCCAGTACCGGTCTGCCCGAATTTGCACCAGAAACGGTGCCCGCGATATTTGGCATTTTTTTAGACTTTTTAAGAAAAAAGTTTACATTTCCATTGAAAAAAACGTAGATTACGCATGTATATGTTGAATAGGTAACTCCGAGATACACAAGAGGTTATATGAGCTGGTCTTATTCTAGGGAACACCAGAAAAACATCCTTTGCATGATCATGGCCGGCGGTCAGGGCAGCCGCCTGCAGCCCCTCACCCGCGACCGCGCGAAACCCGCCGTACACTTTGGCGGAACATACCGCATCATCGACTTCGTCCTGAACAATTTCATCAATTCCGGCATCTTCAAGATCAAGGTGCTCACGCAGTTCAAGAGCGACTCGCTGAACAAGCACATTTCCGCCGCATGGAACCTGAACGCGAGCCTGGACCAGTACGTGGACCTGGTGCCTGCACAGATGCGCACCGGTGACGACTGGTACAAGGGAACCGCCGACGCGATTTTCCAGAACATCAACCTGATTACGGACGAACGCCCGGACCTGGTGGCGATTTTCGGCGGTGACCACATCTACAAGATGGACATCAACCAAATGATCGACTTCCACTTGAGCCGCGCGGCACTGCTCACGATCGCCGCGATTCCCGTGCCCGTCTCGGAAGCGCGTGAATTCGGCATCATCGAAGTGGACCAGGACAACCGCATGATTGGCTTTGAAGAAAAGCCCAAGAACCCGAAAGAAATGCCCGGCAATCCCGGCTACTGCCTCGCGAGCATGGGCAACTACATCTTCACTAGCAAGTTCCTGGTGCGCGAACTCATGAAGGGTGCGGCGAGCGGCGCGACCGACTTCGGCAAGCACATCATCCCGAGTTTGTACAAGGACTACCCCGTTTACGTGTACGACTTCAACACGAACATCGTGCGCGGCGAGCAGGCTTCTACCAAGGGCTACTGGCGCGACGTGGGAACGCTCGACGCCTTCTTCGAGGCGAACATGGACCTGTGTTCCGAGAACCCGCCGTTCGATTTGTACAACAACTACTGGCCCATCCGTACGTTCAACTGGAACCAGCCGCCTGCACGATTCTTCGCGGGCGATGGCAACGCCCACCAGGGTGCCGCCATCGACTCCATCGTGTCTTCGGGCTGCATCATCGGTGGCGGCACCGTGGTCAAGAGCATCCTCTCCCCCGGCGTGTCCATCCAGAAGGATGCTCTTGTCGAAGAATCAATTCTGTTCCCAAACGTGACCATCGGGCCCGGTGCGAAGGTGCGCCGCGCAATCGTGGAAAAGGGCCTGCACATTCCGGCCGGCTTCCAGATCGGCTACGACCTGGAACGCGACAAGAAACTCTTCCACGTGACAGAATCCGGCATCGTCGTCCTCGCCAAGGACACGATTATAAAAGCCTGATAAGGCGAGTGCCGCAGAAAATGCTTGCATTTTCTATGGCCGAGCCGAAAGGCTTGCGCTCGAAGAGCGCCAAGCCTAGGCGCCCTAAGAAAGGCGATTTTTTGACTTATACATACCAAAAGGCCGCTCAGACGGCTTTAGGTATGTAAAATTTCAAATAAATTCACAGATTTTCATCCCGAAAGAACGCTTTCGGGGCTTTCTTTTAACATTTGAGGACGCCCAAGCAGGAATTTTGCGCTTTTTGCTACACACAAACTAGCAACTTACATACTAAAAAGCAAAACAGCAACAATTGGTATGTACACCTTGCAAATCGAGGCCTTTGCAAGCCCACTTCAAGCCCCGAACGGTATTGGTGAGCCACAAAGCCCCATGCGTTAAGCTGGGGCGGTGGCGAGAGTGAGTGAGGAACCGGAGGTTCAGTTCATAAAACGACGAACGAACGGTATTGATATTGGTGAGCCACAAAGCCCCATGCGTTAAGCTGGGGCGGTGGCGAGAGTGAGTGAGAGACCGGAGGTTCAGTTCATAAAACGACGAACGAACGGTATTGAAAAGGCCCGCACAAAACGTGCGAGCCTTTCTTTATGTGGGTTGGTTGGTTTTGAAAATCTTATTCGCCGGCAGCGTCACCACCGAAGCTACCGCCACCGAAATTGCCGCCACCAGGCATCGTGAAGCTGGAATCACGCCAATTGAAGGTTCCACCCCCAATGCTATCGCCAATGTTCCAGTTGCCACCGCCGGGCATCGTAAAGCTAGAATCACCCAAGTTCCAGTTACCGCCGCCAAAGCTAGACATATCTATGGTCCACTGGCCGTCCTTGCAGACATAAGTCATTTCCATCATGCCCATCATATCTTCGGTCTTCGTGGCACCTTCTTCATCGCACTTGTTAGCTTCGGCAGTCGCCGTGGAGTCATATTCCCACTGGCCGTTCCTGCAAACCAACACGGCAGCACCCATCATATTCTGGGTAGCGCCTTCTTCGTCGCACTTCATCATGTCGGCGAAGGCAGTGCTGTCAAAAGCAAAGGACGTATCATACACTACAGCTCCGGGACCCGCAACAGGGCCGACATCAGCAGAACTTGCGGGTGCCGTACCGGCGGAACTTGCGGGTGCCGCATCAGACGAGCTAGCGGCCGCAGCACCGTTGTCTTCCTTCACGGAGGAACTCGAGACGGCCTGTTCCTGACCGCCGGTATTGTCCTTGGATTCGCTGGAAGTAATATTATCTCCCGTAGCATCCTTCGATTCGCTCGAAAGTACCGGCTGATCGTTTTCATCGTCATCTACACTTACCGAGGTGGAATCCTCACAGCCCATGTAGCAGAGGGCCGCTGTAACGGAGAGGACCATAGCAAGTTTCTTGAAGTTCATTATTGCTCCTTGTTTGATTGATTGATCATCCCGTACGCCATAAATATAGGTCCCATACGCAACACCGCTCCGTAACTTATGGTAAATTCAAAATTTACCACTAAAAAAAACGTCCCGAAAACACCCGTTCGGGGTTTTTTACCCCAAATTTCCGCCAACAAACCAGGAATAAACACATAAAAACCCGCACCAAACGATGCGGGAATTTTTTCGCAAAAGGGTATAA
>CACXXH010000126.1 GCA_902771595.1 Fibrobacter succinogenes
CAAGGCCGTGTACGACTTCTTCTACGCTAACGGTTTTGAAAACATTGAAACTCCGGTGCTCTGCAAGTCCACTCCGGAAGGCGCCCGCGACTACCTGGTACCGTCCCGCGTGAACCCGGGCAAGTTCTACGCCCTCCCGCAGTCCCCGCAGCAGTACAAGCAGCTTTTGATGATTGCCGGCATGGACCGCTACTTCCAGATTGCGAAGTGCTTCCGCGATGAAGACCTCCGCGCCGACCGCCAGCCGGAATTCACGCAGATCGACGTCGAAATGTCCTTCGTGGACCAGGACGACGTGATGGCCATGTTCGACAAGTTCGTGACCGAAGTGCTCGGCAAGGTCTGGGATTTTGAACCGCCCAAGAAGATTCGCCGCATGAAGTGGCACGAAGCCATGCTCAAGTATGGTTCCGACAAGCCGGACCTCCGCTTCGACCTCGAAATCCACGATGTGTCTGAAATCGGTGCAAAGTCCAACTTTGGCGTGTTCAAGAACTGCGTTGCCGCCGGTGGCAAGATCCGCGGTATCGCCGCCAAGGGCTGCGTGGACTTCACCCGCAAGCAGATCGACGAACTCACGGCCTACGTGGGCAAGTACGGTTCCAAGGGCCTCGTGTGGATGCGCGTCAAGGAAAACGACGAAGTGGAAACCCAGGTCGGCAAGTTCTTTACGACTGAACAGCTCAACGAACTGCGCGACGCCGTCGGTGCCAAGTGCGGCGACATGATGTTCTTCATCGCAGGCCCCGAAAAGGTTGCGGCAACCGCTATGGGCCAGCTCCGCCTGGAAGTCGCCCGCATCAAGGGCCTCCGCGACCCGAAGAAGCGCGAATTTGTGTGGATTACCGAATTCCCGATGTTCGAATACAGCGACACCGAAGGCCGCTACATGGCCATGCACCACCCGTTCACCAACCCGCTCCCGGAACACCTGGACATGATGCTGGGCGGCAACCTGAAGGATTGCAACGCCGAAGCCTACGACCTTGTTCTGAACGGCGTGGAAATCGGTGGCGGTTCTATCCGTATTCACAACCCGGAAGTCCAGGAGAAGGTGTTCCGCCTGCTCGGCCTCTCCGAAGAACAGGTGAAGGAAAAGTTCGGCTTCTTCGTCGACGCCTTCAAGTACGGCGCTCCTCCGCACGGCGGCCTCGCCTTCGGTCTCGACCGCGTCGTGGCTACCATGGAAGGTGAAGAATCCATCCGCGACTTCATCGCGTTCCCGAAGAACACCAGTGCTTCTAGCCCGATGGACCAGTGCCCGAGCGAAGTCGACCTCCAGCAGCTGCAGGACATCCACATCTCCGTGCAGATGCCGAAGCAGGCTGACAAAAAGTAATTAGGGAGATTCCCGACTTGGTCGGGGATGACAATTCCCTCAATTAAAGATACCCCGCGAGCCAATCGCGGGGTTTCTGTTTGTGTTTTTTTACGCAGTTTATGGACGAGGGGAATATCGGGACAAAGGGTTTCAAACGGGTCAAAAAGTGTCGTTTTTTTTGCCGTGTTTATGCTTTTTAGCCTTGTTTTTGGTTTAAAAAGGGCAATATAGGGGCTAATTTATAGACGGGTTGGATATAATAAAAGTCATTTAAACTTGTTTATCAGGGACAAGGAATAATATGCTGGAAAAAAAATCCATACTTCTGTCGGTTGTTGTGGCCGGAACTTTCTTCATCGGTTGCTCAGATGACCCAAGCGATGTGAACGGCCCCGATAACGGCTCCACTTTGCCGATAGACTCGCTCACTACAATTCCGTATACAGATCCAGAAACTGGCGAAACTTACCCCGTTTATGTAGATCCGAAAACCGGCGAGATGGTTCCTGTGTCTGCGGCAAGTTCCGCAACGATCCCGGGTAGCTCGGGAACTCTTTCCGGTAATTCGAGCTCCGCAATTGTCCCTGGCAGTTCTATGACTATTCCCGGCAGCTCCGTGGTGAACCCCATCACGAGTTCTTCGTCCAAGAACAAGGACCAGTCTTCTTCGAGCGGGCTCAAGGATTACGACGACAACCACAAGGCAAAAGAAACGTTCCTCCCGAAGGCGGGATTCTACAAGAACTTGACCATCGACCCGCCGACCCCGCAGAAGGGCGGCCAGATCAAGTGCACGTTCGACGGCTCCTTCCCCACTCAGAATTCAGAACAGATTACGCAGCCCAAGCAAATTACACAGAATTCCGTAGTGCGCTGCTCCGAATTCGTGAACGGGCAGCCCGCAGACACCACGACGCAGACTTACTTCATCAACGAGAACGTCTCTATACCGGTGGTGGCCTTGACCGTGAATCACCACGACATGTTCGACTCCAGCGCGGGCCTCTATGCGACCGGCGACTTGAACCAGGGCGGCCAGGGCCAATGGAGTTTTGATATTGGCGGCGATGACACCAATAACCCCAAATGCACCGAGCCGTGCAGGCAGGCGAACTTCTGGAAAGACGACGAACTTCCCGTACACGTGGAATACTTCGAAAAAGGCAGTTCCACCACCGAAAAGACTTGGGAAATCGACGCGGGCATCTCGATTATCGGTAACTACAGCCGCTACAAGCCCAAGAAGAGCGTCGCCATCAAGATGGACAACGACGACTACGGCGACAAGGTGCTCAAGTATTCCTTCTTCAAGACTCGCCCCGAAGCGAAAAAAATCAAGAGCTTCAACCTGCGCAACAATGGTAACCGTTTCTGGACCGACTACTTTGGCGACCCCATGCTGGTGAGCCTTATGGAAGGTACCGAGGTGGATTACCAGCGTAGCCTCCAGGTGGTGGTGTTCTACAATGGCGAATACTTCGGCATCCACGACTTGCGCGAACGCTTGAACAGGAGTTTTGTCGAGACCAACTACGGCATCGATTCCAAGTCAATCAACGTCGTCAAGAACTGCTCCAATGGCGACCAGGGATGCGTCAACGGATGGGCCCCCAGCGGTACGAACGGAGCCTCCAGTTCTGAATTCGGCCAGCTGACGAATTCCATTACCAGCGGAAACTTCGCCGGTGAAAACAACCAGTCTTACGCGCAACTCAAGCAAAAGATGAACGTCAACAGTTTTGCGCAGTACATGATTGCCGAAATGTATATCCATAACGGCGACTGGCCCAACAACAATATCCGCGCGTGGGGCAGCCCGCAAAACGGTTATCCCTTCAAGTTCATGATTTTCGACGTGGACCACGGCTACGGATTCACTCCGGGCGTCATGGGCTTCGACACCGAAGGTCAGAACATGTTCCAGTGGGTGCTCGGCAGCGCCACGATGAACGGCCAGGGCGGCCAGCAACCCGGTCAGGGCCAGTGGGGCGGCGGCATGGGAATGGGCATGGGTATGGGTGGCGGCAACACCACTATCGGAAACATGCTGAAGAAGCTTTTGGAAAACCCCGATTTCAAGCGCTTGTTCATCAACCAGGGTTGCATCCTCCTGAACGACTACCTGACTTACGAAAAGGTCCAGAAGGCCGTGCAGGACCAGCTCGCCATGATTCCGAGTTCCGAACGTTCCCGCGACGAACAGCGCTGGCCCCGCAACCAGGCGAAGTACAACTGGTCGCCTTCTGGCAGTGACATTCTGAGATACGCTCAGAGTCGCACCCAGAACTTCAGGCAGGAAATGGCCAGCTACTTCGGGCTCTCGGGCGAAGCCAACGTGAGCATCAATGTTAGCGGAACCGGTTCGGTGCTCGTGGATGGCATGAAGCTCCCGAAGTCCAACTACCAGGGCAAATTCTTCTCCGGCATGGAGATGGAGTTGACCGCGGTTCCTTCGAACGGCTCGATATTCTCCTCATGGTCTGACGGTTCTACGGAGAACCCGCACAAGATTCAGATCAACGGGCAGACGAATATCACCGCTCAGTTCAAGTAACAAAGTTTTGTTCTCCTCCTCAATACAAGCCCGGCGAATAGCCGGGCTTTTCCGTTGGAGTATTTTTACTATATTTAATCTCGCAAAATTTTTAACCCGAACTGCGCGGTTTACAGACTGCGCAACAATTCAAAAGGAAGAAACAATGGCTGACAATCTGTCCGTCCTCGGCAAGGCTCGCAAGGCCTACCAGCCGAAACTCCCCGTAGCGCTGCGCGAAGGCGCTCTCAAAGTTGCTCTCGTGAAGGGCAAGCCCACCGAATCTGTGCGTGACCAGGCCAAGATCAAGGCTCTGTTCCCGAACACCTACGGTGCTCCGTACATCTCCATGAAGAAGGCTACCAAGGCTGCTGCCGGTAAGGCCCTCAACGTGGGCGTGGTGCTCTCCGGTGGCCAGGCTCCTGGTGGACACAACGTGATCGCGGGTATCTTCGACGGTATCAAGAGCATCAGCAAGAATTCCAAGCTCCTCGGCTTCCTCGGTGGCCCGTCCGGCCTCGAGAACGGCAAGTTCATCGTGATCAACGAAAAGATCATGGACTCCTACCGCAACACTGGCGGATTCGACATCATCCAGTCCGGCCGTACCAAGCTCGAAACTGAAGAACAGTTCAAGAAGTGCATGGCTGTTGCCAAGGCCCAGAAACTCGACGCTATCGTGATCATCGGTGGTGACGACTCCAACACGAACGCTGCTGTTCTCGGTGAATACTTCCAGGCCAACGGCGCTAGCTGCGTAGTTTGCGGCTGCCCGAAGACCATCGACGGCGACCTCAAGAACGAATACATCGAAACCTCCTTCGGTTTCGACACCGCCGTGAAGACCTACTCCGAACTCATCGGCAACATCATGCGCGATGCCAACTCCGCATTGCTCTCGAAGCCGCTCTCCAGACCCACCCGAACATCTGCTTGATTTCTGAAGAAGTCAAGGCCAAGAAGATGAAGCTCAAGCAGGTCATCAAGTACGTTGCAGACATCGTTGCTGCCCGTGCTGCTGACGGCAAGAACTTCGGCGTCTGCCTGATTCCGGAAGGCCTCCTCGAATTCATCCCGGATGTCGGCGTGCTCATTTCCGAACTCTCTGAAGCCCTCGCCCACCACGAAAAGGAAGTCGAAGGCCTCGACACCGCCGCCAAGGTGGAACTGCTCTGCAAGTGGATTTCCAAGGCTTCTGCCGAAGTCCTCAAGAGCCTCCCCTCCACCACTCAGGGCCAGCTGATGCTCGACCGCGACAGCCACGGCAACGTGCAGGTTTCCCTCATCGAAACCGAAAAGCTCATCATCGAGATGGTCAAGAAGGAACTCAAGAGCCGCAAGAACTTCAAGGGCAAGTTCTCTGCTCTCAACCACTTCTTCGGTTACGAAGGCCGCTGCGCCGCTCCGTCCAACTTCGACGCCGACTACTGCTACAGCCTGGGTTACACCGCTTCTGTGCTGGCCTTCAACAAGATGAACGGCTACATGAGCTCTGTGCGTGACCTGACCAAGGGTATCGAAAAGTGGACTGCCGGTGGCATTCCTATCACCATGATGATGAACATCGAACGTCGTCACGGTGCCGACAAGCCGGTGATCCAGAAGGCTCTCGTAGAACTTAACGGTGCTCCGTTCAAGTTCTTCGCCAAGAACCGTGAAGGCTGGGCCAAGACTGAATCCTACACCTATCCGGGTCCGATCCAGTACTGGGGTCCCAGCGAAGTGTGCGACATCACGAACTTCACGATCAAGCTGGAACGCGGCGCGCTTAAAGTTAAATAAGCGATAAACTTCGTCTTATGTTTTAATCTCTGCAGTTTTTCTGCGGAGATTTTTTTATGTTATATGAAAACAAGGAATTCCTATGGCCTGTGCAAATTGCAAAATCCGCGCCCAGTACGACAAGAACCCCAAGTCCCTCATCGGGAGGTTCTGGCGGTTCCACATCAACTTCTGCCCCGGCTGGAAAGCCTATTTGAAAAGCCTCTCCGATGAGGAACGTATCGCCATAAAAGAAAAGTACGGACTCAAATAGCCCGCACTTTTTATTAAATGTTTTATTTGCCGCGCACTTGTCGCTGCGACTTTTGTCATTCCCGGCTTGACCGGGAATCTCCTTTTATTTCTTTTCCGCACCCTTGGCGCTCTACGAGCGCAAGTCAAGCGGCTCAACCATCCCAGTCTGCAAGCAGCCTGGCGCGGCACTCGCCTTACTTGACTTTTGGCATCTGCACGGAGATATGGATGTCCTGCAGCTGCTGGAGGTCCACTTCGCTCGGGCACTGGTCCATCGGGCTCGAAGCACTGGTGTTCTTCGGGAACGCGATGAAGTCACGGATGGATTCTTCACCTTCCATGGTAGCCACGACGCGGTCGAGACCGAAGGCCAAGCCGCCGTGCGGAGGAGCGCCGTACTTGAAGGCGTCGACGAAGAAGCCGAACTTTTCCTTCACCTGTTCTTCGGAGAGG
>CACXXH010000127.1 GCA_902771595.1 Fibrobacter succinogenes
AACGTTGTTAACAATATCTGAAGTTATTCGATTTTTTTTTATTGCATAATGAATGTTGAACTGAGTATTACCGAACAATGCAACCTCCGTTGCAGCTATTGCTATTTTAGAGAATCTCATGCCGGACGTTGTGCCGTGATGAGCGAAGAAGTCATGGAAGCGTCCATTAGGCTCGCGCTAAAACGTGCGATAGAACTTGGGGATGCCTTTTTTAACGTTACGTTTTTTGGTGGCGAACCGCTTTTGCGCATGGATTTCATCAAGAAAACGGTAAAATTTACAAGAGTTTTGGTAAAGCAAAACGAAAAAAAGTTAGATAAATCGTTTCGTCTCCATTTTTCTATCGATACAAACGGAACTCTGTTGACAGACGATATTATCAGGTATTTGAAAAGAGAAAAAATTCGTGTTACCATTTCTTTGGATGGCCCCGAAAAAAAACATGATATCTCTAGGTTGTCTTTGGATGGGAAGGGCTCTTTCAGAAAGATAAAACCATTTATTCCTGCGCTGGTTGAAATGGGTGCCGAAGTGGCGTGCGTTATTACCCAGCGCCACATAAAGGGTCTTGCCGATTCCATAAAATGGTTTTTTAAGCAGGGTTTCAAAAACGTAAACGTGGCTCAGGATTTTAATGGCAAATGGACCGGTGAGGATTTTGACGCCTTAATCGTAGAGTACGAAAAACTAGGGCGGTTTTGGTACCGCGCCAAGAAAGAAAATTCAAAAATAAGATTGAGCTTGATTGAGGATAAGGTGGCGATAGCCGTTTATCGGGGGCGCCAAAAGACTGGTGGATGTTTTATCAATACACGGACTCTGGTGGTTGCTGCAAATGGCAATACGGTTCCTTGTACGCGCTTTATTTCTTGTCAAAAAAATGCGCCTTATGTCACGGGAAACGTCCTAGACAAGCAGAGTGGTGTGTACAGGGGGGTGTTCCCCAAAAAGATAGATCGCTTTATCCATACAGATCGGAAGGAATGTGCGGGTTGTGTAATTCGCTATCGTTGCCTTGCTCATGAATGTGGTTGCACTTCGTTTTATTCAACGGGTTCGTTGGACAAGGTGTCGCCCGAGGTTTGCACGCACGAAAGAATCTTATGCGCTATTTGCGATGAATATGCGGCGAAACTTTTTCGAGAAACTTCCATAAACGGATTTTTGTGATTTTCCCCAAAACCTAAACAAAGAGGCTAAAATGGCTAATGCAAAGAAAAATAAAAAACCGAAAACTGTCTCCAATAAGGGGACGAAAGTTGAGAAGGCGATTCAAGAAGAATTATCGAATTTCTTGAAACAACTCGGAGTAGGCACCGTCAAAGCAAAGGATAATCTCCATGAAGCGATGGTTGCTGTTAGATTGCCGAAAATATATGACCCCGATAATCCTATTGATGGGCAGCCTTCTTGGCGCCTACTGTTGCAATCTCATTATACGGAAAAGATGAAATTCGCTGCTGTACGCTTTAGCGCTCATTTTGAACAAGTGCAAAAGAGGTTTGTTGCTTCGGTAAATGAGTATAACGCTAGTGTTTCTGTACTCAATGAGGTCTATCAGGGTTTGTCTGGTGAGTTGTCTGCTGTCAAACAAAAAAGACTTGCCAATTTAATGATGGAAGTCGTGGATTCAAAGGTTGGAGTCTAATTCCATCCTGGATAAAAAACGGGTCTTCCCTAAAGGGAGGGCCTTTTTTTTATTTTTTAGTCATGAATCATTCTGTTAGCGAAAAACTTTTTGCAGAAGCCAAGAACTTGATGCCGGGCGGCGTGAATAGCCCGGTGCGCGCCTACGGCAATGTCGGTGCGACTCCTCCGTTTATAGCCCGCGCGAAGGGCTGCCACATATATGATGTGGATGGCAACGACTATATCGATTACGTGGGCAGCTGGGGCCCGATGCTCCTGGGTCATGCCCATGATGCGGTTATTAACGCCGTTGCGGAAACGGCGAAGAACGGTCTTAGTTTCGGTGCTCCGTGTGGACTTGAATCGGAACTTGCAAAACTCGTGATGAGCCTTGTGCCGAGCGTGGAGATGATCCGCATGGTGAACAGCGGCACCGAGGCGACGATGAGCGCCATCCGTGCGGCTCGCGGGTTTACCGGACGCGACAAGATTGTGAAATTTGAGGGCTGCTACCACGGCCACAGCGATAGCCTGCTCATCAAGGCGGGCTCGGGCATGCTCACCACGGGCAAGCCGAGCAGCAAGGGCGTTCCGGCCGACCTCGCGAAGTACACGCTCACGCTCCAGTACAACGACGTGGCGGGTGTGAAGGAACTTTTCGACAAGATTGGCGACGAGATTGCCGGTGTCATCGTGGAGCCGGTGGCGGGGAATATGGGCGTCGTGCCCGCGAAACCCGAATTCCTGCAGACGCTTTCTGCGGAAACCAAGAAGCACGGTGCGCTCCTAATTGTAGACGAGGTCATGACGGGCTTCCGCGTGGGTATCCACTGCGCGCAGGGCCTGTACGGCATCAAGCCCGACCTCACGACCTTCGGGAAGATTATCGGCGGCGGCATGCCCGTCGGTGCGTACGGCGGTCGTCTCGACGTTATGCAGCAGATTGCGCCGCTTGGCGGTATTTACCAGGCGGGGACGCTTTCGGGTAACCCGGTCGCTATGGCGGCGGGGCTCGCCACTATGCGTGAACTGCATACTCACTCGGAGTACTACGTTCATGCGGAAGCGATGACCAGGCGCCTGCTCGATGGCCTCAAGGATGCGGCCGCCTCCGCGGGTATCGCAATTTCTACGAACCAGGTGGGTTCCATGGGGTGCATCTTCTTTACCGAAGGCCCGGTCTCATGCTTTGCCGACGTGCAGAAGTCCGACCTGGAATTGTTCCGTAGGTATTTCCTCGGGATGCTCGACGAGGGCATCTATCTGGCCCCGAGCCAGTTCGAGGCAATCTTCGTGAGCGCCGCACATACGGAAAGCGACATCGACCGTACCGTCGATGCCGCCAGGAAAGTTTTTAAGACGCTTTAATTACCAACGTCACCCTGAACTTGTTACCGGGATGTCACCCTGACGCAGGTCAGGGTCAGCAGCTCTCTTCTGGCTAAGAATGCCGATCCTGACTTTCGTCAGGATGACTCTGGGCAGGGGCAGTCGAAGTTTCTGCATTCTCGGCATTCTCGGCGTTCTTCGCTTCGGCATCCTTGTCGCGGATGGTGGCGCGGCGGATCTTTCCGCTGATGGTCTTGGGCAGTTCCGAAACGAAGTCGATGATGCGCGGGCTCTTGTAAGAGGCCGCGACCTTCTTCGTGAACAACTGGATTTCCTTCGCCAGTTCCTTGGACGCTTCGTAGCCTTTCTGCAATACGATGGTCGCCTTCACGGCTTGTCCGCGGTCCTTGTCCTCGACGCCCGTAACCGCCACTTCAAGGACGGCGGGGTGCTTGTGGAGCACTTCTTCCACTTCGAAGGGGCTGATGCGGTAACCCGAACTCTTGATGAGGTCGTCGGTGCGGCCTACGAACCAGTAGTAACCGTCCTTGTCGCGAGTGGCCGTGTCGCCCGTATGGTAGACTCCGCCCTCGAAAACCTTCTCGGTGCGTTCTTCGTCGCGGTAGTATCCGCCGAACATACCGAAGGGCTTGCCTTGGTCGATCTTGATGATGAGTTCACCGACTTCGTCGACTCCGCACGGTTCCCCGTCAGCGTTCACGATTTCCATGCTGTATCCCGGGGAGGGCTTTCCCATGGAACCCGGTCGCGGCTCGGTGTACCCGAAGTTGCCCGTAGTGAGCGTAAGTTCTGTCTGGCCGTAACCTTCCTGCATGCGCAGGCCCGTCTGTTCGTAGAACCTATTGTAGATGTCCAGGTTCAGGGCTTCGCCTGCCGTGGTGCAGTGCTTGAGGTTCGAAAGGTCGTACTTGCTGATTCCGTGCTGCAGAATGTAGCGGTACACGGTGGGCGGGGCGCAGAAGGTGGTCACCTTGTATTCGGCCATCTTCTCCAGGAGCTTGCCCGGGATGAACACCTTCATATCGTAGGTGAACACGGCGGAACCGGCAATCCACTGCCCGTAAATCTTTCCCCACAGGGCCTTGGCCCATCCGGTCTCGGCGACGGTGAGGTGCCTGCCGCCGTCTACCACGTGCTGCCAGTACTTGGCGGTGACGATGTGACCGAGCGGGTAGGTGAATGTGTGGGCCACCATCTTCGGGTTCGAACTCGTGCCGCTCGTGAAGTAGACGACCATGATGTCGTCGTTGGAGATGGCGTCTTCGCCGGTGGGGCGTTCGAACTTGGCGGGGTAGATTTCGTAGTCGTCGTAGAAGCTGATCCAATTCTGGCGTGCGGTCAGGCCGACGGTCACGAGCTTTTCGACGGAGGGGCTCTTCGTCTTGGCCTTGTCCACTTCCTTCTGGAGGGCGGGCTCGTCGTAGGTCACGACCATCTTCACGTCGGCTGCCTTGAAACGGTATTCCAGGTCTTCGGCGGCGAGCATGTTCGTTGCCGGGATGGCGATGGCGCCTATGCGGTGGAGTGCCAGCAAGAAGAACCAGAACTCGTAGCGGCGACGCAAAATGAGCATCACGCGGTCGCCCTTCTTGATTCCCTGGTCCTTGAGGAAATTCGCCGTGCGCTGGGATGCGAGCGAGAGATCCTTGAAGGTGAAGATATGGCTTTCGTCGTTGTCGTCGCACCAGACCAGAGCTTCGCGCTTGGGCTCGTTCTT
>CACXXH010000128.1 GCA_902771595.1 Fibrobacter succinogenes
GGCGAACGTCACCAAGACCAAGCCGCAATTTGGTGCGCTGACTCCCAAGTGGCTCACCAAGTTCCTTGAATTCAAGGGTCTCGAAACGGGCCTGTTCCGTGTGAACAAGGTCGTGGAAGGCGAAACCCCGCTGGACGTGCTCTGCAGCCAGACCAAGAAATCCGACATCATCCCGGAAGGCTACGTCGAATACGAAACCGAACCGCGCGAATACAAGCTCAATTCCATCTCCACGATCATCAACGTCAACACCGCGATCGAAGATGTTTACAGCTCCCCGTATGACCAGGTCCAGGAACAGCTCGGCCTCGCCATCGAATCGCTCCGCGAACGTCAGGAAAGCCAGCTCATCAACAACGACGATTACGGTCTGTTGAAGAACGTCGCCGATTCCCAGCGCATCCAGCCGATCCGCGCCGACGGCCGCCCGACCCCGGACGACCTCGACGAACTCATCACGAAGGTTTGGAAGGAACCATCCTTCTTCCTCGCCCACCCGCGTGCCATTGCCGCCTTCGAACGCGAATGCACCCGCCGTGGCGTGCCTCCTGTTGTCGTGGACATCGCCGGTGGCAAGTTCCTCACCTGGCGCGGCATTCCGCTGATTCCGACGAACAAGCTCCTCGTCGACGGCGTGAAGGATCCGAAGTCCCAGGGCGGCAAGACGAACATCTTGCTCGTGCGTACCGGCGAAGCCAAGCGCGGCGTGATTGGCCTGTTCCAGGCCGGTCTCAAGAACGAACACTCTCGCGGCCTTTCCGTGCGTTTCCGCGGTATCGACAACAAGGGTGTCGCTTCTTACCTGCTTTCCCTGTACTGCTCTGCGGCTATCCTTGCCGACGACGCCATTGCAGTCCTTGAAGATGTAGAGGTTGGCGAATACTATGACTACGAATAATCCAGAAACCAGATCGCTGGAAGAACTCGCCGGAGTTCCCAACGCGGCTGAACTGGAGCAATTGGCAAATGCGTATTTTCCCGACTTGACGGATAACGCATACGCAGCAACCCCCGCAGCGCCCGAAGCGCAGAATGCTTCCGCTGCACAGGGCGTCAGTGCCGCCCAGGGTGCCGCAGCCATCAACCAGACTCCCGTTTTCGACTGGGAACATCCTTTTGCGACTTATGGCGACCAGCCGACTTCTTCGGCTCCGTTCGCTTATGGCGGCAATTCCACCGATACCTGGCTCAACTCCGTGGAAGCCCCTGCGGTTCCCGAAGCGGAATTTTTGTCGCAGTTCGGCGACGTCCCGGCGGCGCCTGCGCCTGCAACGGGGTATTCTCCGAAGGTCCTTTCCAAGACCCAGGCAGCAGAAAATGCTCGCCCGATCGACGCTCCGACATCTCTCGGTGGCGATTCCGTGAACAAGGCCGGCAACGCTAACAGCGGCTCCAATTCCCGCAACGATTCCATCCGCATCGGCTCCAAGACGCTAGCGCAAATCCGTAGCGACTTCCCGATTCTTTCGAAGCAAATCAACGGACATCCGCTTGTCTGGCTCGATAACGGTGCTACGACGCAGCGCCCGCAAGTAGTGATTGACCGCCTCAAGTACTACTACGAAAACGAGAACTCCAACGTGCACCGTGGCGCCCATACGCTCGCGGCAGCATCGACGGATGCCTACGAAAACGCCCGTAACATCGTGCGCGACTTTATCGGGGCTCCGTCTTCGCAGGAAGTTGTTTTCGTTCGTGGTACGACCGAAGCGATCAACCTGGTTGCAAATGCCTACGTGAAGCCCACACTCCAGCCGGGTGACGAAATCATCGTCTCTATCCTGGAACACCACGCGAACATTGTTCCTTGGCAGCTCATTGCCGAAGAAACGGGTGCGATAATCAAGGTGATTCCATGCGATTCTACCGGCCAGCTCAAGCTGCACGATTACGAAGCATTGTTCACTAAGCGCACCAAGTTCGTCTCCGTGACACACGTTTCGAACGTTCTCGGTACGGTCACCCCGATCGAAGAATTGATCGCCATCGCTCACAGGCACGGCGTGAGGATCCTCATCGACGGAGCACAATCTATCGCGCACATTCCGGTAAACGTTTCCGCCCTCGACGCAGACTTCTTCGTGTTCTCTGGACACAAGGTATTCGCTCCGACAGGTATCGGAGTCGTTTACGGCAAGAAGGAATTGCTCGAAGCCGCCCGCCCGTATCACGGCGGTGGCAACATGATTGCCGACGTGACGTTTGAACGCACGATTTACAACGGAATCCCGAACAAGTTCGAAGCGGGTACCGGAAGCATCGCCGACGCCGTTGGTCTTGGCGAAGCGCTCAAGTACCTCTCCGAAATCGGAATGCCCTGCGTATTCAGGTGGGAACATGAATTGTTGCAGTACGGCCTCAAGGAACTGAAGACTGTCAAGGGGCTTCACCTTGTAGGAACCGCGCTCAACAAGGCATCCGCGCTGGCCTTCAAGCTCGACGGATACTCCGACGAAGAAGTTGGCAAGAGGCTCGACGCTTACGGCGTTGCCGTCCGCACCGGGCACCACTGCGCACAACCTGTCTTGCGCCATTTCGGGTACGAGAGCACCGTGCGACCCACACTCGCGCTGTACAACTCGCCCGACGACATCGACGCACTCGTAAGAGCGCTGAAGACGTTCGCATAAAATGTGATGTGTGGAATGTGTAGTGTGGAGTGAAGATAATTTCATTTCACATCTCACATTTCACATTCCACACTATTCCTTACCTGAATTTTGTCATGCACGAATTAATCAAAGAATCCGAAGTCGAAAAAGCCGTACAGACCATATTCAACGATTACAACGGCGGCAAGCACATCGATAACATCGATATCTACAATCGACCCGATCAGGCCGAGATTCAGACGATTTTGCAAAACCTGATTCGTGTGGTTTATCCCGGTCACTTCAGAGACCGCACGCACAAAATCTATAATCCCAAGAACAGTTTCGCGGTTTTGATTGAAGACACCTTTTACCACCTCCACAAGCAGGTGGCCATCGCTCTCGATTATTGCAAACTGCGCGGTTCCATGACTTCCGACGAGCGCAAAATCGAGAGCTACCGTATCTGCAAGGAATTCTTCGCGAAGATTCCGCAAATCCGCGAATTCCTGGAAACCGACCTGCACGCCGCCTACGACGGAGACCCTGCCGCCGGCTGCCTTGACGAAATCATCCTCGCCTACCCCGGCCTCATGGCGACCACCATCTTCCGCATCGCCCATGAGCTTTACTTGCTGCACGTTCCCGTTCTGCCGCGTCTCATGACTGAATACGCGCATTCAAAAACGGGAATCGACATTCACCCCGGCGCATCTATCGGCAAATACTTCTTTATCGACCACGGCACCGGAATCGTGATTGGCGAAACCGCTGTCATCGGCAAGAACGTGAAGATTTACCAGGGCGTCACTCTGGGCGCACTTTCAACAAGAGGCGGCCAGCGACTCTCCGGCAAAAAGCGCCACCCGACTATTAGGGACAACGTAACGATTTATGCGGGAGCATCCATTCTCGGTGGCGAAACCGTCATCGGCGAAAACGCGGTCATCGGCGGCAACACCTTCATCACCAGTTCCATCGACGCCAACACGCGCGTGAGCATGAAGAACCCCGAAATGGATTACCGCACAGCAAGCAACCAGCACAGGACCGAAGAAGTCCAGCCCAGCGAGGAATGGTTCTACATTATTTAAGTTAGCGGCTACTCGCAGGTGAATCCCTGCAGTTCAAGCCCGGCACGCATCTCGCCGTAAGTCGAGGTGCGTTTCATGTCCATGGCCTTCATGAATCGGCAATCGTTGTCGATATGCATCTGGAAACCCGTCATGGTCGGGGTCACTTCGCCCTTGCCGCTCGCACGGATATGCGCCATCATCTGTTCGCGCTTGCTGCTCATCTCGGGCGGCACGAACACGTCCGTCACGATATCGACATTCTCAATTTCATAATCACCGAACACGAAAGAAATCTTCACGAGATTCTGGAGGCCGTTGAACTGCCCGTTGACTTTGCAGACGAGATTCTTGCGGGGATTTTTCTTCGGCTTCTTATTTGCGTTCGCGTTCTTCTTGGGCGTATACTGCAACGCGGCGAGAAGTTCTTCTTCCTTCACGGCGCCAACGAGACGGTTGACAATCTGCCCATTCTTTACAAGGAAAAATGTCGGGAACGCCTGGATAGGGAGCGAAGCCTTGACTTTTTCAATGCCCGGTTCATCGATGCCCACTGAAGCCACCTTGATGTCGGGGTAATTCTTTGCGATGCCGATGAGCGTCGGAATCATGATGAGGCACGGCGGGCAGCTCGTAGAAGAAATTTCCAGGATGACCGGCTTTTTGGACTTGAGGATTTCTCGCTCGAAATTGCTGTCGTTAATCTTGACGATTTTAATATCTTCGTCCGCATCCTTGGCGCTTGCATGCGTAAAACCGCCCGCAACGAAAACCACGGCCATTGCGAATGCCGCGACACACTTGACAAAACTTTTTTCGTAGAACTTCATCTTGCCTTCCTTGTTTCTCTATCGTAAAATAGCAAAACAAGGAGGGGATTTACAACGCCGCAGCCACGCGGGCCAGCGAAGTTTACCTTATTCCGCGCGTTCGCACTTGGAAAGGTAATTCTGCAACTCTTCCACGTAGCGCTCGCCCACCAAGCCGAGCAGCATATTGCGCTTGGAGATGTAACCGATTTCCATCACGCGGTGCGCCTCGGCGCTCTTGTCCTTGAAGGGCACAGCCAAGTAATCGCTGCCGTTCAACTCTTCGCAGATGATGCCCGAGCAGAGCGTGTAGCCGTTGAGACCAATCATCAGGTTCAGCATGGTCGCGCGGTCGTTCGCCTTGATGGTGCGGTTGTATTCGCTCGTGCTCAAGATTTCTTCGGCAAAGTAGAACGAGCTGTTGTCGCCCTGCTCGAAGGAAAGGCACGGGTAATCAGCCAGTTGCTCGAACGTGATGAACGGCTGGTTCGCGAGCGGGTGGCCCTTCCACAGGTAAACGTAGGCCTTGCATTCAATGAGCTTGTGGAACGCGAGGTCGCGCGCATTGAGCAGGCTCTGGATGACCTTGCGGTTGAAATCGCTCAAGTAGAGGATGCCGATATCGCTCTTGAACGAGGCGACGTCCTCGATGACTTCCTTGGTACGCGTTTCGCGGATGGCGAACTCGTACTTTTCGGTGTCAAACTTCTTGACGGTTTCGACGAAGCTCTTGACCGCGAAGGAGTAGTGCTGCGTGGAGACGGCGAACTTCTTTTTGCGCTTGCCGATCTTGCCGTACTTGTCGAGCACGATTTCGTAATGGTGGTACAGCTCGCGCGCGTATGCGATGAATTCCTCGCCCTCGTTCGTGAGGGTTACGCCGCGGCTCGTGCGGTTGAAGATGAGGATGTTCATCTCGTCTTCGAGGTCGCGGATGGCGGCCGTGAGTGACGGCTGCGAGATATAGAGCTTTTCGGCGGCCTTGTTGAAGGAGCCCGTTTCTGCGATTCCGATGGCGTAACGTAGTTGCTGTAGAGTCATTTGATACCGCCTTGTTGCTGCACTAAAACCTTCACGTCTTCAATTGTACCGTTTGAACTGACACGATAAAATTTCCGCGTTTTTGTTCCCTACTTGTTTGATAGGGAAAATATAGTATAAAGGTGTTTTGTTATCAAGTGGTTTGTTATAGAAAAATCCTATAACAGGCTATTATCGCTCTACTATTCCCATCTCAAGCGCATTATGCTATTTTGCAAGGCGTACGGAGGCTATAAATGAACTATTTGATTGTACCCGGATTGAACAATTCCGGCCCTAAACACTGGCAGAGTTTCTGGGCCAAGAGTTTGCCGAATGCGGTCCGTGTCGAACAGCGCAGCTGGGACAAGCCGCAAAAAGAAGAATGGATCGAGACACTCGACAAGGCCATCAACAACCTCACCGGCGACACGATTATCGTCGCTCACAGTTTGGGCGTCGCCACGACCGTCCTGTGGCTTGCGAAAAAATTTGCAGAAAAGAACGTACCCGCACACATCAAGGGAACTTTCCTGGTTTCGCCGAGCGATGTGGACAACATAGAAGTCATCCATTCATTCGCGCCGATGCCGCTCGTAAAGTTGCCGGTGCCGGCCGCCGTGGTGGCAAGCGACAACGACGAATTCGTCTCGATAGAGCGCTCGGAATTTTTCGCCGACGCATGGGGCGCACACCTGTTCAGGGCGGGCGCGCTTGGGCACATCAATTCCGATTCTGATTTGAAGGAATGGGAACAGGGCCGCGCGTTTTTGGCGGAATTCGAAAAGAGTATTTAATTTATACGAGATGCAATATTAAAAAAAGGGCGCTGAAAAAGCGCTTTTTTTCATGTGTTTTTATGGGATAAGATGCGCCGGACTTACAGTCCGCAATTCCAGTTCTTGCCGTCAGGAATCTTGCCTTCGCTTTCGGGCGTATTGCGGACAAACTGGTCCAGCTTAACGTTGTCCAGGTAATCGCGAATCATGGTGTCGAGTTCCTTCCAGACCGGAAGCGTAACACACGACTTCGCACGGGAGCACTTGTTGACCTCGTCGTCGAGGCACGATACCGGCGCGACAGAAGTTTCCATGAGCGAAAGAATCTGCCACACGCTGCAGTCTTCGGGCCTTACGTTCAGGCGGTAGCCGCCGCCTTTTCCGCGGACACCCTCGAGTAGTTTGCCGCGCACGAGCGCCCCGAGAATGCCTTCGAGATACTTCTCCGAAATCTGCTGACGGGCAGAAAGCTCCTGCAATTTGACGAACCCGTCCTTGCCGTTACGGGCCAAGTCGATCATCACACGCAACGCATATCTGCCTTTTGTAGAAATTCGCATTAGTTCCTCGCTGCCCCAAATATAAAATGTTTCGCTACCGCACGTTGCCCGCTATAGGATTTTGCGATAGGCTTCCACGAGCTTTTCGAAAGAGACGGCGCAGTTCGCGGGCGATGTGGACGGGAGTTTTTCAGCAGCCATGCCGGCATCTTGCGCGCAGTACTTCTGGAACAGTTTATGAGCGGTGGCCCCGGTGCAGAAGATGCGCTCCACATGCGTCGCCTGCACGAGTTCGCTTATTTTATTCGGAACGACATCCTCGATGCTCGTATCGGAGGCGCCCACGATGGTGCAACTTTCCAGCACGTCCCAGAGGGCGATGTGATGTTTCTTGAGCATGGCCTTTTTCTGCGGGATGGTTTCGGGAACGCTTTCGCCGAGGACCGCCGCAAGCACCTTCCAAAAGCGGTTCTGCGGATGCCCGTAATAGAACCCCTGCTCGCGGGACTTGGGCGAGGGAATCGAACCCAGCAACAGCAC
>CACXXH010000129.1 GCA_902771595.1 Fibrobacter succinogenes
GCACAGTGGCAAGACCAGGATCCTCAAGATCCCAGGTCATGTACAGGTCGCCGGTGGTGCTGGACTGCACACCGATGGTCAGGCCGCCGGCGGACAGGTCGTCCACGGACGTGATGGCAGAGTTCTCAGCAACAATGACGGCCTGCACGCCGGTGGCGTAGCTGTCAGAGAAGTCGACGCTCTGCTTGCGCTCATCGGTGACGGTCATGCCGGCCATGCCCATATCGATCTTGCCGGAGGTAATGGCGGGGATGATGGCGTCGAACGCCATGTCCTCGATCTTGAGCTCCATGCCCAGCTTGTCGGCGATGGCAGCGGCGATCTCGGCGTCGATGCCGACGATCTTGTCGCCTTCGTAGTATTCATACGGGGGGAATTCGGCGTTCGTACCCATGGTCAGGGTGCCGCCGGACTTTTTGGCGCCGCAGCCGGCAAGAATGCCGGCGATCATAACGACCACGAGCAGCACAGCAATCAGCTTTTTCATAAATGATCTCTCCTTATTCCATATCAATGAGATGTGATCGGATCGATTTCAGATCCTCTCATTACATTCAGGATTATATCTCAAGTGATATTCAATGTCAATGGTTATTTATCCACAATATCCATATTATTCAGCATTTCGATCAAGAATCGCAACTCTCGCAAATTACTCGGAACAATCGGGCTAATCTTTCCTTGGAAATGATAAAACAAGTATCTTGTTTTTCTAAAGATTAATGACGTTACATAATATTTCAAGGTCTGATAAGAATGATCTTCACTTTTATCATCGTCTCTGTTTTTATTTACAAGGAGCCAATGATATCCTTTATATTTTTTTCCTTCACCATTTTCGCTTTTACGATAAACATTCACTTCACGGTCCGCAAACATACTAACCGACGGCAAATGAATTCTATTATTCTCGGGAATTAACTTAATCACATATTTTAGCGCCATGTCTACAATCGTAGATTTAGGCACAATTTTTTCACTCATTATTTTATTGAAATAAAATTCAATAGTCTGTTCCAACTGCTCCAATTTAAGCGCCATAAGAACAATAATTTTCGGCTGCTTCAAATACTTACGGATTTCTTCGGCCATTTCATAAGCGTGTTCTGTATGCATGTCAATATCGTCAATCGAAATGACAAGATAATCCCTACCTACAAATTCCAAATAATCTTCCACTAAATTTTCAATCGAATTGCGCATGTCGACAGACGCCGTCAGTTTCAACAAGCCTTCCGCCGTATCTTCCTCACATACACATTTGTCAGCATTCATGTGAGTCAAGCATTCTTTCACTTCCTGAAAAGTTTTAAAAAGCTCATTCTTCTTGCGTTCTTTTTCCTTGAAGCCCTGAGTATATCCGTCATCAACTTTTTTCCTGAAATTCGAGAACAAGCGCCCTAGAACGACTTCAAGTACATTAGCTTTTTCATCAAAAAACGACGGATCTATGGTCTCTAGGATTTCAAACCCTTTTTCGCATAGGCTCTTTATTTTTTCCCCTCTTTCATCATTTTCGCACGAATTTATTTTGCGCAGCATGTTCGCTACGGAAAGCATGCAAGAGGTCTTTCCCGTGCCGCGGTCTCCCAAAAAAGCGACTACATTGTTTTTTACACTATCGGCAGTCTGCCTAAAGAAAACAGACGCACCATCCTTATCGACTTCACTCTTGTTCTTTTTCGAGTCTTGAATGAAATCGTAAATAACGTCCAAAGCCTTGTCATAGGAATCCTTAAAGAGAGATTCTTTTTTCGATTTGAAGTCTTCGATGACCAGACGGGATTCATCACCCAAATAAAAATTAATCGGTTCCATTTTCTATTCCTGTAGGCAAGGTTTATTTTAACAACAAAAAAAAATTGTACAACCTGAGTTGCACAAATGCAATTTTGTTTACATTTTTGCCACCAAAAATTTATCTTATTTTATCAACAACTTATTAAAAACACTAACCATTTTTTGATATTTCTTTCTTACTGTTAAAATAATTTAACATTTGGTGAGACTAAAAAAAGACGCCGGCTTTTACCGACGTCCCTTTTCCCCGCCTTCGCGGGAATGACAATGGGGGTGACGTTAGGGCGATTATTCTATCGGGAGTTTCATCGTGCCCGAATCGAGGCCCTTGACCGCATAGAACACCCTGGTTCCGTCCGGCTTGAATAAAATCGCGATACCGGCCAGGTAATTCAGCCAGTTGTCGCCGTCCCATTCGCCCTGCTTGGCAAGGTAGTACTTCATCGTAATTCTCCTTTCGGATATGTACGACACCATCGGGATAATCATTACGTCGTGCGAGACGAACATGCCAACTTGCTTCTTGGAGCGCTTCAATGCCGGCATAAGGTGATTTTCCAGCAATGCAGCGAACCGGGGAGACACGTCGTAGAAGACGTCGGTGTAGCCGCCCTCGGCCGCCCACCTGGTCATGACACCCCTTCCATCATCGTTTTCCCTAAAGAGGGTCATATAGTAGCTATCGAAGCTCTTTGTGAACCAGCCTTCGTTCAACACGGCCATGGTATCGCCGAGCGTATCGTAGTCAGCGCGGCCCTTGGCAATATTGTTGTACGTCATGTGGGTACGGTGATACTGCGAGCCGGCATAGTAGATTTCCGGGCTGAACATCAGTTTCTCCCCCAGTTCCTGGGACTGGGCTACTCCGAGATCCGTCAACGCACTCGCTATGGAGAGATCTTCATTGCGTTCTGCATGGCGAATTACAACGATTACCTGTTCGTCCGGAGCCACCTTGGCAAGAACATCTTCCAGCGGGACAAAATCCATCACGCGGGACTGCCGCACATACTTGTCGTTGAGGGCGCTCATCACCTCTTCCTCGGTAGCAATCCTCCAGAGGTGCGTGCCCATATCGCAATAGTAAGAGCGGTCTTCATTGTTGATTTCGACGAACTTCAGCTGGCCAGCATTTTCGGCGTTGCACTTGCCCAGGATTTTTTCCGCCGAAAGCGTAACAATGCTATCCACGACGCGGGTGCTGTCCTTGAAGATGATGTTCAGGCTATCAATGATATTCAGGCTATCGATTACGCGGGTACTATCGATGTAGTTGATGCTATCGATGATATTCACGCTGTCAACGACTTCGACGCGTTCGACAATCTTGTAGCTAATGCTGTCGACAATGTGCACGCTATCCCTGATGCGCAGGCTATCGATGACGCGGACGGTATCAATCCAGTTGAGGCTATCGCGGATAACCACCGAGTCACGCGGCTGTTCGTTTTCGCCGCTCGCAGAGCTGCTGTCGGAATCGCCGCATGCCGCGAGAATAGAGGCAAGCGAAAGGCCCGCCAGTACTTTGAGGACTTTTGAATTCATCGAGGGAACTCCTTCTTTTTTAAGGTATCAACTAATTTGTATACAAATATATTTCAATAAACTTACAATGTCAAGACTGTTTTTGGTTTGTGCGTAAAAAAAGATCCCCGGTCGGAGCCGGGGATGACGATGTAAGGGTTGCGGGGATGACCCCGGAACAAGTCCGGGGCAGGCTCAATTACGGGTTAGCCGAGTTTCGCGCGGATCCAGTTGTTGGCGTTCGCGATGGCACCGGCAATCTTGTCGACTTCCTTGGTGCCGGCCTGAGCGCGGTCCGGGCGTCCACCGCCGCGGCCACCGCAAGCAGCGGCGAGGTCCTTCACGAGGTCGCCGGCCTTGATGCCCTTGGCCTGAACGTCCTTGCCCACCATCACGGCGATGCTTCCGTTTCCGTTCACCTTGTTCGCAATCACGGCAACGCTGTCGGTCGCAAGTTTGTTCTGAATGCCGTCAAGCAAGTCCTTGTACTTGTCTTCGGGCATGTTGAGTTCGCGCACAAACAGGTTCACGCCCATCACGTTGATACCGCCGTTCAACACTTCGGCCGCAATGAGGGTCGCAAGTTCGAGCTTCACGGACTGCAGGCTCTTTTCGAGGTTCTGCGTCTTGGAGAAGGTCTGCTGGATGCGGTCAAGAACTTCGGCGTCCTTGCAGCGGAGCTGTTCGCGGAGGGACGTCAAAATCTGCGTACCGGCGCGGAGCAGCGCAAGAGCGCCACGGCCAGAAACGGCTTCGATACGGCGCACGCCAGCGGACACGCTGGATTCAGAGATGATCTTCACCATGCCGATGTTACCGGTGTTCTGCACGTGCAAGCCACCGCAGAGTTCCTTGGAGAATTCTTCGTTGGCGCAGCCCATCTTCACGACGCGGACTTCGTCGCCATACTTTTCGCCGAACAGTGCCATGGCACCGCTCGCCTTGGCTTCGTCCACGCCCATCACCTGGGTGTTGACCGGCAGGCATTCCATGACCTTGGCGTTCACGATGTCTTCGACCTTCTGGATTTCTTCGGCGGTCATCGCGTTGAAGTGGCTGAAGTCGAAGCGGAGGAGTTCGTTCGAAACGAAGCTACCCTGCTGCTGAACGTGAGTG
>CACXXH010000130.1 GCA_902771595.1 Fibrobacter succinogenes
GCGCGAAGAACGCGCCGAGCGCCAGCGCCGGGCGAAGGACCCCGCGTTCAATTACGGGCCCAAGAAGAAGGTCCGCTTCGGCAAGAAAAACCCCTGGGGCAAATAACCCTGCAAAAGCAAACGGGCCGCCGCTCAACCGCGACGACCCGAAATTTTTTTGCAGCGAATTCGACTAGCGCTTGCCTTCGCGCTTGTAGCGTTCGATGCATTCCTGGTAGAAGTCGAACGTCTGCTTGGCAATGGACTTCCAGCTGAACACGTCGATAGCGCGCTTGCGGCTCACCTCGCCCATCTTCTTCGCCAGTTCCGGATTTGCGAGCACCTTGTTTAACTTGTTGGCAAAATCGGTCTGGAAGGCCTTCGGATCGGCCGGTTCAAAATCCGTCTCGGACTTCGCCTTGAGCGGCACCAGGAATCCGGTCTCGCCGTCCACGATAATCTCGGGAATGCCGCCCACCGCAGAACCCACCACCGGGGTACCGCAGCTCATCGCTTCGAGGTTGATGATACCGAACGGCTCGTACAGAGAAGGCGTCGCAAACACTGTCGCATGGCTGTAGAGCACGCGGAGTTCCTCGTGCGGGATAGCTTCCTGAATCCACACCACGCCATCGCGGGTAGCCTGCACGCCCTCGATAAGCGACTTGCATTCATCGGCAAGCTCGATGGTATCGGGAGCGCCCGCGCAGAGCACCACCTGGGCGCCCTTGTCGATCTGCGGAATCGCCTGGATAAGCTGGCTAATGCCCTTCTGGCGCGTAATGCGGCCCACGAACAGCACGTACGGGCGCTTGGGATCCACGCCCCACTTGGTCAGGATGCCCTCGTCGAATGTCGGCGCATAGAAGTCCGGATCGATGCCGTTGTAGATAACCTTCACGCGGTCCTCGGGCACGCCGTAGAGCTTCATCACGTCGCGCTTCATGCCCTCGCTCACCGCGATCACGCCGTCGGCAGCTTCGTAGGCCGTGCGTTCAATCCAGCAGCTCATGGCATAACCGCCGTTGCCCAGCTGTTCCGCCTTCCACGGGCGGTGCGGTTCCAGCGAATGCGTCGTGAGAATCAGCGGGCACTGCAGAAGTCTGCTCGCGAGCACGCCGCCAAAGTGGCTGTACCAGGTATGACAGTGAATGACGTCGATGTCGTCGAGTTCGGCAGCCCATTGAAGGTTGATATCGAGCGGCTTGAAAATCTTCTGGAACCGGTCGTCCTTGGGATCGAGGCCCAGCTTGCGCGAGAAACCGAGAGCGCGGATGTTGTCTTCGTCGACATCCTGGTCCCCGAAGCAGCGCGCCTCTATGTGGCAAAGTTTCGCAAGTTCCTGTGTCAGGAACTTCACGTGGATGCCAGCGCCGCCGTAAATATCCGGCGGAAACTCATTGGTAAGAATAGCAGCGTTCATACAACAAATCTCCGGTTACACCATTAAATTTACTTTTTCGAGGAATTGATGGTCGCCATGAATTCCGCGCGGGTCTTCTCATCAGTCTTGAAACGCCCCAGAAGCTGGGTCGTGACCATCGTCGCGCCGGGTTTCTTCACGCCGCGCATCGTCATGCACATGTGGCTCGCCTCGAGCACCACGGCGACACCCCTCGGGTTCAGTTCCTTCTGGATGAGTTCAGCGATCTGGCGCGTCATGCGTTCCTGGATTTGCGGGAAGCGCGCGTAGTATTCCACCACCCTCGGGATCTTGGAAAGCCCCACGACGCAGTCGCCCGGAATGTAAGCCACGTGGGCGCGGCCCGTGAACGGCAAGAAGTGATGTTCGCACATGCTCGCGAATTCAATATTCGGGACGACAATCATCTCGTCGTACTTCTCGTGGAAACGCGTCTTCAGGATGTCCTCGGCGCGGGTTTCACCCGAAAGTCCTGTCATGAGTTCAGCATACATTTTCGCGACGCGCTTCGGCGTATCGATAAGCCCTTCGCGGTCCGGGTTTTCGCCCATGCCTTCCAGAATCATCCGGAAGCCGTCTTCCATTTTCTTAAAATCCATCATGCGAGCAATTATAAAAAAGTATCCGGCACAATGGCGTATATTGGACAAAAAAATAGTTGCCGCGATAAGAACTATATGATACGCTATCTAATGATACATGAACGTATCATTACTAAAAAATCGCTTTAAAAATCAAAAAAAATTGCTGATTTTACCCCAAAAATTGAGATTTTGTAATATTTATTCATTTTTTGGATGATCGCGGAATTAGATTTATAGATGTCGGGTCGCATCAATGTCAACCGAAAACGAAAGGGAAGCGAATATGAAGCCCATTCTTGAATATTTGAACTATCGCCGCTACATGCACGATTTCTACGAGGAGCGGAAGAAGTCATCTGCGTTTTCGTGGAGGGAATTCGCCAAGCTGGCCGGATTCGTTTCGCCCACGTACCTGAAACTGGTATGCGACGGAAAGACAAACTTAAGCAAGCCCGGAATTCAAAAAGTCGCGAAGGCTATGGGCCTCGAGGGGTTTGAACGAACCTTCTTTGAACACCTGGTGCAGTTGGACCATGCGAAAAGCGATGCCGAGAAAAAGGCCGTGCTTGCGAAAATCTTGCAGTCGGCCAAGGAGAACAAGATGTTCGTCCTGAATGCGGACGGTTTCCGTTTCTGCGAACATCCGGTGTGCCCGATCGTGCGGGAACTTGCCCCGCTGATGCCCGGCGCACTTCCAAGCGAAATGGCCGCAAAAATCAATTACGAGGTCACGGCACTCGATGTCC
This sequence comes from Fibrobacter succinogenes, assembly GCA_902771595.1. Taxonomy (GTDB): domain Bacteria; phylum Fibrobacterota; class Fibrobacteria; order Fibrobacterales; family Fibrobacteraceae; genus Fibrobacter; species Fibrobacter succinogenes_C. The sequence goes on from CACXXH010000130.1 coordinate 2,733, forward strand.
GCGATACGCTCCAGTTCTTAGTGAAGGCGGGGCTTCTGAAGAAAACGGGAGAGAATTCCTACGAGCAGACTTCGAAGATGGTGAAGATTTCAAAAGACGCCCTGCCCCTGACAGTACGCTCCATGAACCGCGAAATGGGCCATCTCGGCGTTCTGTCGCTGGACAGCACAAACGTTGACGAACGGAACATCTCGGGCCTCACCATGGGTGTCGACAAAATTACCTACCGCCGTATAGAACGCGAAGTGAACGAGTGCCGCCGCAAGGTGGCTGCCATCGCCGGCGAATGCAAAAATATTAACCAGGTCTACCGCCTGAATCTGCAACTTTTCCCGCTGACGAAGAAAGTCGATGAAATCTAGGGGGATGTATGAAAACGCTTAAAACTTTGAATAGCCTGACCCTTGCTGCATCGTTCCTTGCCGCCGCATTTTTCTGCGCCTGCTCCGAAACTAAGAACCCGCAGGATACCGGCGTCTGGGAAGACGAACCCGCCATCGCAGATAATGAAAGCTCGTCCAGTTCCCTTTTGGAAATCGAATCCTCGAGTTCTGTCGTGAAAGAGAGCAGTTCCTCGGTGAAAGTGGAGTCATCGAGTTCATCCGTCGCAGGAATACACATTCCGGATAATCAAGGATGCGCACCAGATCCCCTTGATTACACAGACTCGCCGAAACTGTTGCCCGCCGCGAAAAAACCTGCGAAAATGGCGGAGATAAAAGCGGATTCCGCCAAGGAGTCCTCGTTCGCAGCCATTATGATGAAAGAAGAGAAATATGGAGTCCTAAGCGCCTTTGTCGAAAAGCGTCTCGAGTTTCTTGAAAAACAGGGAGCCGCACACGATTCCGCTTGGATACAGGCGGCAACAGAGCTGTTGCGAGAGCTCGGTCTAGACTCCCTGCTTGCCGATCGTCGTATGCCAACATATTACTTGGAATATACCTTGTTCTTCCTTTACGGGGATGGCCACAATCAATTGGATGCAGAATTAGTTAAAGATTTTGCCGACGGCAAACTTGAACCGGAAAATTACTGCATCAATAATCAGCCTTACGATTCATTTGACCGAATTGCCTTTAGTTTCATGCCCATAGGATGCGCATACGAAGAACACGAGATTTTGGACCCGGAAGCCATCATACAGAACATCTGGCGCAAGTGCTCCGGAATGCCGTACTGCAGTGATGCGATGGTTGGAAAGTTCAACGAAGACAGTTCATTGATTTGCAAAAGTAGCAGGTATTACGCTTATACCATAACTGACAATTATACCATAAATGACGATACCTATACCAATTGGGAAATAGCCTCTCCGCTGGATGTCGAAACGTCGGGAATTCCCTGCGACGCCGACGGCAAGTTCATCGTGAGCCGTAAGAACCCCGAACGCTCCTATGTTTGCACGGTCGATAGTGGATGGGATTCAACAACGACCGTCAAGATCGAAATGAAGCAAATCCCGTGCGATACAGTAGGAGCATTGTTCAAGAGCAAACTGAATCCTGGAGGGGTTTATATTTGTAGGGATACCGTCTGGACCGGGGAATATCTCTGGAATCGAGAATATACCCTAAATGCATGGGACAAGGCGACTCCTTTTGAAGCCGAAGTCGCGGACGTTCCCTGTGAAAAAAATGGGGAAATGATAAAAAGCGTCGTGGCTCCGGATTCATTCCATATTTGTAGGGACGGCATTTGGGG
>CACXXH010000131.1 GCA_902771595.1 Fibrobacter succinogenes
GGAAACCGTGGCCCTGTTCGTTCTCGTGTTCTCCATGATGGTGCTTTAATCCAGCGAGGTAACACGTATGGATCAAGCTCAACTTTTAACGCTCGCGAAGCTCGGTGCGGTGTCGGCCTTGGGCCTTGCCGCGGTGGGTTCCGCGCTGGGTTGCGGTACCGCCGGCATGGCGGCTATCGGGGCCTGGAAAAAGGCGTATCTCAAGGGTAAGAACGCGCTGTTTACGCTGCTCATTTTTGTGGGTGCGCCGATTGCGCAGACTATCTACGGGATGCTCCTGATGATGTACATCCTGAACAAGTCGGCTGCCGCTCCGGAAAACTGGGCTGCTTACCTCGGCGTAGGCATCTTCGGCGGTATCGGCATGATGGCCTCTGCCTGGTACGTGGGCAAGTCCGCTGCGGACGCCTGCAACGCCCTCGGCGAAACCGGCAAGGGCCTCGTGAACTACCTGATGGTGCTCGGCGTCGGCGAAACCGTCGCGCTGTTCGTCATGGTGTTCTCCATGATGCTTGTGTCGTAGGGGTAGGGACTACTCGTAAAAAAAGACTGCCCGCAAGGCAGTCTTTTTTGCGTTAGGGATAGTGACCCCTTGGGGCGGCACTGTGGTGCCGTTTTTGGAGGCAGATGGCGACCGTAGGGATGCCAAATGCCCCAAAAATATAGCCCGACCCGGCCCCCCCAGCTCCTGCGAACCTAACTCTACTAAGGCAACAAGTTGCCAAGTATCGTATATCGGCAAGCTCATGGAACTTGGGCCGGGGAACGCCCAAATGAAAACAATGGCACCGAATATTTTGTATTTTCGTGGGTGATGACGAAGTTGAATCGACAGAACATTCTGGCATTCGCGTGGGCGGCAATTACGCTGTTCGCGCTGTATGTGCTGCCTGCGTCGTTCGACGCTCAGTCATCCGCATGCAATTGCGATTCCTCGTGGCAAAGTGCGCTGGTAGGCGAGGGGTACAGCTCTTCGACCGATAACGAAAGCGTGTTCCTGGAAGATTCGTTCTCCGGTGCGACTGAAGCCGCGTTCTGGGGGAACCGCAGGCCATCAACGCAATTGTCGCTGCGACCGCAACGCAGCGGGCCTCTTTACAGGCACAATGGGCGAGACGGGGGAGTCTTCAAGAACTCCGGACTCCGGCACGTTGCCAGCAATCCGAATTTCAGCCCGGAAAGCCTCGGCTTCCCGACCCCGCTGTCTTACCGCGTTCCCAAGGAATATTACGTGTTTACCTTGGAACGCATTCTCTGTTAACCGCAGTTTCTCGTAACGGCGGTCGCGCAGCCTGTGCGCGGAAAAAATCCAAACAATTTAACAGAGAAAAAATTATGGAAAACATTTCCAAGATGGAGATGGCGAAGGCCCTCTTCCAAAAAGACTATATCAAGACCGAAAAAGCTTTTTTCGGCTTCATCACGAAAGTGACCTACGTCCCGACGAATTCTCCTGTCGTTGGGCTCAGCCTGGATTATTTGCTTGCCGACGGAGACAAGGTCATGCGCCTTGCTTCTGCTGCGCCAAGTGAACTGGACGCATTGATCAAGCAAAACGGATGCCCGCAAACTTCTCCCAACGGACACTGGAGGCTATCGTTGTGCTATTCGAAGGACCGCAAGTTCGTGGCGCTCCAGGTGCTGGAATTTGCAGGATTCGAATACAAGACGGTGAGTGAGCCGCGGTTCATCGAAGGCGATGATGCTGCGAAATTCATCGGAATTTTCGTGAAATAAGCACGCGCGAAGCCCCGGCGCTCATGGAGCGGCCGGGGTATTTTCTTTGTTTCTTTGTTGCCGATAATGCGGATTATGTAAACTAAATGCGCGGGAAAACACGAGTTTTGGTTGGCTATCCCTTTCGTTTTATATTGAAACAGCCCTCTTTACATACTAGACGGTCTTTATCTCGCATTTGGTATGCAGGTGTTTTTTCCCTCTACATACCAAATCAATTTATTTTGCAGTTTGGTATGTAATTTTATCCCGTTTTATCTTCTTTTTGCCAATTTTTCCAATCGTTTTTCATCGCATTCGCCTAAAATCAAACTTTTTCCCTTTGATTTTGACTCTATTTACATACTGAAAGCCCTTATCTTTGCATTTGGTATGTAATAACGCCATTGGCCCCGAAGCGCCAGCGCTTTAAATTGGCATAAAATTTGCTACCTTTGCGCTCGGAACGAGCGCATTTAGCTAGGCTCGGCCATGTCAAAACATATATGATTTGTTTTGCCGCGGCACTTGCCATTTGCTAAATTTGCAACGGAAATTGTAAAACGTATGCCCGACGGGCAATTTATAGAGGAATTAAAGAAATGGCAGAAGATTTGAATCAGCAGGAACCGACCGCAGAAGAAAAGGCAAAATTCGAACAGGACGTGCTCAAGGCCGCCGAAGACGCTATGAAGATGGAAGCCGAGGCGAACAAGGCCGACGCTGCTGGTGCCGATGCTCAGGCAGACGCCGCTGAACAGCCTGCCGAAGCGGCCGCTGATGCAAATGCCGCTGCCGAACAGCCTGCTGAACAGGAATCCACCGAATCTGCCGAAGAAGTTCTGAAGGCCGAACTCGCTGCCGCGAACGACCGCAACCTCCGCCTGATGGCTGAATTCGACAACTTCCGCCGCCGCAGCGCCAAGGAACAGCTCGAACTCATCGAGACCGCGAACGGCAAGCTCCTGGAAAAGCTCTCTGAAGTGCAGGACAATTTTGAGCGCGCATTCGCCAGCGAAAACAAGGCCAAGGACCTGGAAGCCTTCGAAAAGGGCATGCAGATGATTTACAACCAGTTCGCGAAGATTTTGACCGACGCTGGCCTCGAACAGATCGACCCGACCGGCGCAGAATTCGACCCGAACTGCCACGAAGCATTGATGCAGCAGCCCAGCGAGACTGTGCCCGAAGGCCACGTGGTCACCGTGTTCCAGAAGGGCTACAAGCTCAAGAACAAGATCTTGAAGACCGCAAAGGTGATCGTCTCGTCCGGAAAGTAAGCCCGCGCGACCACTTCCCCTTTTCACGTCAATCAAACATTATTCAAAATCCAGTATATTACCGCATGATTTTTTTTCAATCGGCGGTATTTGTCGGCGAGTTGCCGGAACCGCGCCCTGGATTTAGCGTTCACTTTATCACACATGATGTTTTCGTCTATGAAAATAATGAGGTCTAAAAAGTTTCTGCAGAAATAGAATGGTATAGACCGTCGATAGGGTATATTGTCTGGACTAAGTTCATAATCTCCCCCATAAGGGTAAGGATTGTCTTGGCGTAGGAATGCAAACATATAATAGAAAGGGAATACGGCGCGGACTTGAAGAATTTCGTAATTCCATGGCGTAAATTCACGTTTGTTCGATGGACTTAGCGCAGGTCCAAACATCAACTGCCACCGGATTCCATCCTTCGTCACAACATAAATAGAGCAGGCTGAAAAAAAGAAGAAAGACATGCATGCAAGGGCTGCAATGGGAAGAAACCAGTGAGAATGGAACATTTCCACTATATTAAGGACTTCGCTAAAAAAGTAAAAGCCATAAAGAAAGACAGCCCCGTTAAACAGCCTCAACCCAAGACGTAGGCTCAAAACGACGTGTTTTTCCGTAAAGTCATGCATTTCAGTCTAAATTTATAATAATAAATGAAATCTTGTACTTTTTCTTGACATCGGAAAGGAGTAACCATAACCAAAAAAGCGGATCATTCGGTGAAAACAATGCCTAGAGCGGTGCAGAACAAGCTGAAGGCTCTACTGCAATCGCTAAAGGTTTCTGGACCCATACAACCACTTTTCTGGCATTACTCAAAACTTGGCGATAACAGGTATCATTGTCACATCGCTTTGAACTGGGTCGCTTGCTCATGAGGCCGTTTTTTTTAGTGTCAAAGAGTCAATGCAGTTTTATGCAAAATGCAGAGTTTTTGTCAAAAATGCAGCAAAATTCTTAAAATAACTAGCATTTTGCAGTCAGTAAATGTATATTTGTAAGGTAACAAAGGAGCATTATATGGCACAGGCAACGATATCCGCACGCATCGACAGCAAGGACAAAGAAAGCTTTGACAAGTTCTGCAGCAATGTGGGGCTGTCCACTTCTGCCGCCATTTACATGTTCGTGAAAAACGTCATCAACGAGCGCCGCATCCCCTTT
>CACXXH010000132.1 GCA_902771595.1 Fibrobacter succinogenes
GCCCGATTTTGAAGGACCTCCCGAAGGCATCGCCCATGTGGATGAGTCACGGCGACCAGGTCACCAAGCTCCCCGAAGGCTACAAAATTGTGGCCAGCACCAAGGACTGCGAAATCGCCGCCGTCGCCTTCGACAGCGACCGCCCCGAACGCCAGATTTTCGGCATCCAGTTCCACCCGGAAGTCACGCACAGTAAGTTCGGCATGAAGCTGCTCGAAAACTTCATCGACTTCACCGGCGCCAAGAAAACCTGGAACATGAAGAGCTACCTGCCGCTCATCACGCAGCGCATCAAGGACCAGGTCAAGGACCGCAAGGTGTTCTTGCTCGTGAGTGGCGGCGTGGACTCTACCGTGGCATTCGTGCTCCTGAACCGCGTGCTCGGACCGGAAAAGGTCTTGGGCTTGCACGTGGATAACGGCATGATGCGCCTCGGCGAATCCCAGAAGATTATGGACTTCCTCACGAAGGAAGGCATGAACAACCTCAAGGTCCGCGACGCTAGCGAACACTTCCTCGCGAAGCTCAAGGGCGTGACCGCTCCGGAAACCAAGCGCGGCATCATTGGTAAGGAATTCTTGACAGTCAAGGACGAGGAAATGGCGAAGCTCAACCTCGATCCGAACCAGTGGATGATGGCTCAGGGCACCATCTACCCCGACACAATCGAAAGCGGCGGCACCAAGAACGCCGACAAGATCAAGACGCACCACAACCGCGTGCAAGAAGTTTTGGACCTCATGGAAAAGGGTCTCGTACTCGAACCGCTCGCCGACCTGTACAAGGACGAAGTCCGCGCCCTCGGCGAAGAACTCGGCATTCCGCACAACCTCGTATGGCGTCACCCGTTCCCGGGTCCGGGCCTCGGCGTTCGCCTGCTCTGCAGCGACGGCGTGCTCGCCAATGACATGGTGAAATTCAAAGACGTGAAGGACACCGCCGGTCACTCGCTCGCCGACTACCTGAAGGCGAACAAAATTGCTGGCCGCCTGCTCCCCATCAAGAGCGTGGGCGTGCAGGGCGACGGACGTACTTACGCACAGCCGTTCCTCATCACCACTCCAGGCTTAAGCTGGAAGGACTGCGAAAAGTTCTCTACCGAACTTGCGAACCGCTTCAAGGCCATCAACCGCGTCATCTACCAGATTGGTAGCGTCGCCGATGAAGACCCGAAGCTTGTCGAACAGTACGCCACCCGCGAAAACTTCGATACGCTCCGCAAGTTCGACAACATCTGCACCGAATTCCTGCAGGCAAACGACCTGTACGAAAAAATCTGGCAGATGCCGGTCGTCCTCGTCCCGCTCCGCACGGCAGGCAAGCCCTGCATCGTGATGCGCCCGGTGAACTCCACCGAAGCCATGACGGCCAACTTCGCCGAAATCGATCAGGGACTGCTCGCTGGTCTCTGGCGCAAGTTCGAAGCCGAAGGCGCAGGCAGCCTGTGGTACGACGTGACGCACAAGCCGCCCGGAACTATTGAGTGGGAGTAAAAATTTTAAAGCCGAATGAGGTTCACTCACTCGGCTTTTTTTCTTAAAAAGGCAAAATTAGTCCTTGACGCAACGGACGGAATACGCGACGTACTTACCCGCTTCACCAGCTTTAGAGGGGCCCAAGCTAGCAAGAGTAGCGGCGGGTATGTCGGGCAAGGAGAAGGCGTAAGCTAGGTAGCCTTTGGAAATATCTGTCGAGCTCCAAAAAGCCGCGTGATCATACAAAAATGTTTCTTTAACCATGTAACCGGAAGGAAGCCCCGAAAAACCGACGGAATCAACTCCTTCAATATTCAACCAACCACTGACAAACATTAGCCCGAGTTCCCCCACTTTGGCGAGGGTATCCAGTTCCTCCCTGCTAGGCAGATGCCAACCTGCAGGGCATATACCGCGAATGGCTTCACTGGTTCCACTTGCAGAGCAATAGACCCCATAGCCACATCCATTTGCAGGTTCAATCAGCTTCCCTGCGCTATCCATGGCGGCACTCCATAGATATAGACGCCCCAAGGTATCGCACTTGGCAGGATCGTTGCCGAAACAGAAACTGGAGGAATCTAGATCTTCGGTCGGTTCCAGGTACGCATAGTTCAGGTTCTCCGCCATCCAGGTTTGAGAACCAATCTTTATGGTCTTGTATGTCTGACCGTCACGTTCATCCGTCAAGGTGCCGTATTTGCAATTATCCACATTCGCAGTCTTGCAGGCGGTCACCCCAGCCTCCGAGCTCAAAGAAACTGCGGAACTACTTGTTTGCAAACTGCTGCTGGATCCAACTGAGGGCAATTTCGGCGATGGCATGCTGGATTCAGCATCCGCACTGCTGCTGGATTCAACCTTCGAACTGCTGCTAGATTTCGCTTTCGAGCTACTGCTAGATTTTGCATCCGTACTGCTGGACGATTTACCCAGATCGCTTGATTCAATCTGCTCTTCGGGCCCAATCAGCGGATGAGAATTGTTGTCACTGCAGGCAGAAAACGCAACAAACGCGGCAACGCCCAGAAGCGGCAGCAGAGACTTTAATGGATTTTTTGAAAGCACAATCCCTCCTTGTTTCCAATAAAAATAATAAAAAAAAGAAGAAAAATGCTTTCAAAGTCACCTAATTACGCGCCAAACTAGTCCTTGATGCAGCGCAACGGCAGTTCATTCGACTTGTAATCATCGATTTGAACAAGTCCGTTTTCGTGATGCGAAAGTTCCCAACTGGTCGCCTGCATTTCATTAATCTGCGAAGCGCTCCAAAAACGGGCCTTTATGCCGAGATCCAAAAAATTCCCGTTCATGAAACGAAAACCGGAGGGCAGGGCATTAAAATTGGACTCATTCGTTCCGTTGCCTAATCGCCATCCATACGTCGACTTGAGCACCTGCGCACCCCGTCCTTTCGACCTGACGTTGACATACGTAGTCAAATGCACCCAGTCCGCATTTGACGGAACATGCCACCCCTCGGGGCAGATTCCTCGAAAATTCTTTTCGTAGCTCAATTTACAAACGTTCTGATTGCAGTTCGGGGCGGCCCCCACCGCCTGCGCCCAGGTATAATAGCGGCCATTCTGTTCGCACGATTCCAGACTACGTTCAAGGCACTCGCTACCGGGCGCATCGAACCTGAGGTTTTCCGCCATCCAAATCTTCTTGCCAATCATGACAATCTTGTAGCGTTCCCCGTCGCGCGAATCTACCAGATAATACGGTGCCGTCGTTTTCGGCATGACATTTTGAACAGCAGGCTTTTCTTTTGGAGGCGGAGCAAAAGGCGACGCGCTCCAGTCAACCTGCGCAAACAATTCAAGGCTCAAAAACAGAATCGCAAAAACAAAAAACCTCATGTAGAATAAAATAGATTTTCTACACGAGGTTTTATCGAATTTTTTCAGGTTACCGATAAACGGGCTAATTAGCCGACAAAGATACGTCCGTTGCGGAACAACTGCATCCACGGACCATCTTCGCCCCAGTCCGCCGGGTGCCAGGAGTACTGGCAGGTACGGAACACGCGTTCGGGGTGCGGCATCATCACGAGAGCACGGCCATCTTCAGAACAAAGGCCGTTGATGCCGAACGGGGAACCGTTGGGGTTCAGCGGGTAGCGTTCGGTGTATTCGTGCTTGCCGTCCACATAGCGGAGCGCCACGAGACCGGTCTTGAGGCAGGCTTCGGCGGCTTCGCGGCTAGCGAATTCCGCGCGGCCTTCGCCGTGTGCGACCGC
>CACXXH010000133.1 GCA_902771595.1 Fibrobacter succinogenes
CAAGTACCGAAAAATTTTTCAGGTACTGAATTATTTTTCCATATATCATGTTTTTCAAACAATATGGTTAACTTTGCGGCAGATTAATAAACAAACAATATATGTACAAAAGAAAAATCCCTGTTTAGAAAATTGGGAAAATCGTATGATGAAATCCGCCGGATGAAAAATCCGTTTGAAGCATTTAAATCATACATGGTTGACGCAAGAAAAGAAAAAAGATCTTCTGGTGCGGATGAAAATTTATGGTGGTTTAGCCCTAATGTCGATGAATTTTCGAAGTTAGATTTAGATGAAGAAAAATTTGCCAGTTCGCTAGTTAATAGCAAGGTGAAATTTTGGAATAGACTTTCTCCCGAAGAAAGGCGAAAGATTCGAGTTGAAATGCTTGTGGCTGCACCGGATGTCGTTGAAGGAAATTATGAATATGCATGCCAGTGGCTTTTGCAAACGAAAGGCGTTGTTTGCCCATCGTTCCGCGACATTTTTTCTGCGGGTGGACGAACCCCTGTGAATGACGTTAATGTTCCGCAAGTAATAGGGAAGATTAACGAGTGGAAAAAGGATATTGCGGCGACTTTTAATGCAAGGGAATTGCCGCGGCAATCCTTTGAACATTGGAAATGTCAGGTTCTTTCATCGGGTAAGTTTGCAAAAAAAGAGATGGACGTACTCGAGAAAATTGTTGATGAAATTGGTAGGGCGGTTTTGCGTTAGACCTCCTGCCATCTGGCAACAATACTGCTGAGTCCGATACGTTTTTTTATTAAATTTTCCCATATGCAGAAAATTGACACATGGTACAAGGCGGAGGGCTATTGCCCTATCGAAGATTTTGAACTCGCGAGCTACCTGCTTTTCGAGGCGGGGGTGGCGACGCTCGAGGAACTCGACCCCAAAGAAGAGGGCCGTACGGACTTTTGCTTTTATACGGGCGACAAGGCCGAGCGTGACCGCATCGTGGCGGAGTTCCCGCAGTACCATTTCACGCTGAGCGACGAGCCCGCGAAGGATTGGGACAAGTGGTGGCGTGACCGCGCCCAGCCCGTTTCCGTGAGCCCGCATCTTTGGGTGCGCCCGCCTTGGGTGGAATTCACTCCCGACGACCCGCAGGCCGTCGTGCTGGAACTCGAGGCGAAGACTGCCTTCGGGACCGGCGAGCACGATACTACGAGCAGCTGCGCGACGCTCATGGAATCGGTTGATTTCAAGGGCAAGACTGTACTTGACATCGGGACGGGTACCGGCATCTTGGCGATGTATGCCCGCCGCCTGGGCGCCCGCATGGCGGTAGGTACCGAAATCGACCCGCTTACTATCCCCTGCATCGCAGAAAATTTCGAGCGCAATGGTTTCGGCGAGAGCGACTGCGTGCTCGGATTCCTGGATGCGTTCAAGGACGGCACGAAGTTCGACGTCATCCTGTGCAACATGATCCGGAGTGAACTCTGGCCCCTGCGCGACGACATCGAGGACCTGCTTGCGCCAGGCGGCGAGCTCATCATCTCGGGCCAGCTGCTCACGGAAAAGGAATATATCCTGCGCTGGTTCGAAGAAGCCGGCTTCAAGGTGAAAGAAGAACGCGTAAGCACAGAGTGGTGGAGCGTGCTTGCCGTAAACGGCTAACCCGCTTGTCCCCCTGACGAAGGTCAGGGTCAGAATTTTACCCCTTCGTCCCCCTGACGAAGGTCAGGGTCGGAAGTTTACCCCTTCTTTTCCTTTTTAATCTGCTTTAGCTGCGCGAGCCTTTCGGCCAGCAGCTTTTCCTTGCCGTAATTTGTCGGGCGGTAAATTTCCGTACCTTCGAGTTGCTTGGGCAGGTGTTCCTGCGCGGAATAGGCGCCCGGGCTGTCGTGGTCGTATTCGTACCCGTTCCCGTAACCGAGCTGCTTGCCCACGCGGGTCACGGAATTCCGGAACGCGCGCGGTACAGGCAACGTCCCAGTCCGCTGGATAATGCTGTCGGCCGCCATTCCCGCAAGTTCGAGGCTGTTGCTCTTCGGGGCGAGCGAGAGGTATATCGCCAGCTCGTCGAGCGCGATGAGGCCCTCGGGTACGCCCATGAAGTCGTACGCTTCTCTCGCGCTTGTCGCAAGCAGTAGCGCGTTCGGGTCTGCAAGTCCCACGTCTTCCATCGCCATGCGCATGAGCCTGCGCAGAATGAACCGCGGGTCTTCGCCGCCTTGCAGCATGCGGTGCAGCCAGTAGACGGCGGCGTCGGGGTCGCTTCCGCGCACCGACTTGTGGAGCGCCGAAATCAGGTTGTAGTGCTCCTCGCCGTTCTTGTCGTAGCGCAGGGGCTTCTTGTACTGGAATTCTTCCAGCAGTTTCTCGTCGATCTTCTTGCGGTCGCCGAGGCTCTTGCCAATCCATTCGAGCTGGTTCAGCAAGAATCGTGCGTCGCCTTCGGACTGCGCGATGAGCTTGTCCACGACGGCGTCTTCGATTTCCACGTCCTTGAGCTGTAGGCCGCGCGGATGGTCGCGGAGTGCGCTGAAGATGAGCGTGCGCAGGTCGTCGCTGCTGAGGGGCGCAAACAGAATAAGCTGGCAGCGGCTCAGCAATGCGCCGTTCACTTCGAATCCCGGGTTTTCGGTGGTGGCGCCGATAAGCGTCACGGTGCCGTCTTCCACGGCGCCGAGCAACGCGTCTTGCTGGCCCTTGTTGAATCGGTGGATTTCGTCGATGAAGAGGATCGTGTCCAGGAAGGCCTTTTTCATCTGGCGTGCGTCAGCGAGGACTTCCTTCACTTCTTTCACGCCGCTCGCGACTGCGGAGAGCGCTACGAAGCGCTTCTTGGTCTTCTGGCGGATTACGTGGGCGAGGCTCGTCTTGCCGCAACCGGGAGGGCCCCAGAAAATCATGCTCGGGACGGTGGCCTAAAAATTCATCCAGGTTCTGCGGACGCAATCTTTCGGCGAGCGGCTGTTCCATAGTTTATTCCACGGGTTCCACTTCGATAGAGTAGCCGATTTTGCGACCGGTCTCATCGACTTTTCGGTAGTGGATGTTTATCTTGAGTTCTTCGCCATCGGAAATCGTGGCGACTCCGTGATAAACATCGCCGTCGTTACCCGAAACTTTGACTTTTTGGCAAAAAACTTCGTGTTCCGATACGGCTTCGCTGATGGCTTCCTTTGCTTCACTCTCGATCCAGTGGTAGCGGCCGGCAATGGGGCCGGGAATGACGATGGCCGCGATACCGAGAGCGATGACGGCGCTTGCGATTATGATTTTTTTGGATGCCGGCAGGTAGGAGCCTACGTTCATCTTGTGGAGGTAGGTCAGTATGCGGAAACCAGCGACGAACCCCACCAGGAGCGCAATGTAGGCGAACCATGTCTTTACCAGCCGGAGGTCCACAAATGCGTAGCCGGAAACAATGTAGGAGCAGACGCCGAGGGCCGCAAGGCAGGCGAGGCAAATCAGGATTGTCTTTGCCGGTTTTTTCTGAAAGTCTTCGCAGAACTGGCGGGCTTCGAGAAAATCCTTGGTCTTGGCTTCGGAGATGGTCCCCATTCCCTTGCAGATATTGCACTTGAGGCCGTTTTCGATTTGCTTTGTGCCGTTGCAGCGAATGCAGTCCAGCATCTTGATCCATCCGGAGCCGCAACAAGTCGGACACGGCTTCTTGTCCTTTGTCCCGGTGCCCTTGCAGGTATTGCAGAACTCGGAACTCCTGACGGGGAAGTCTATGGTCTTGTCTAGGGACGCGATGTGGATCTGGACGGTTTCTTCTTGTTCTGCCATAGATTTAGGCCTCTCCTTTGGTCAATTCAAACCTGTCAAAGCTCGCGGACAGTCTGCGTTCCTATCGGTTATCCTTCGGGGAAAAACTTTGTGAACGCCGCGGGGAAGTCTCTGGTGGGCTTGCCGTCCTTGAGCAGGCAGTGGATGGAGTACCCGATGGTGCAGAGCTTGCCTTCCACGAAAACTTTGTAGTTGAACTTGAAGCGCACGCTGCCGACTCTCTCGAGGGTCGTTTCGACATCCACAAATTCACCGTAATGCGTCGGGTTCTTGTATTGCACGTTGAGTTCGAGCACCGGGCTCATGTAGCCGTCGGCTTCCATCTGGGAGTAGCTCGCTCCCGCGACTCTGAAAAATTCTGTTCTGGCCTGTTCGAACCATACGGGGTAAACGGCGTGATGCACGACCCCCATCTGGTCGGTTTCCGCGTAGCGGACTTCGATACGGGCGGTATAAGAGTTCTTTGCTGTTTCCATGCCACAAATATACAAATGAGTAGGAGGTAACGATATATTTACGGGTTAATCTGCGCGTTTTTGCCTGTTCTCGCCGGCGGATTGCCTGAAATTTCCGTTTTTTGTCCAAATTTGTATTGCAATGTTTTACAACGCGAATTGGCGGGGACGTCTTCACAAAACTGCAATAAATAAGCAGTTTGTATTATTATATATATGTGTCAGTTATCAGGAGTAACAAAGATGCTTAAAAGCAAAGGATTCCTCTTTTGCGCGTCGGTTGCGCTTTCTTGTGCGTTTGCGACTGCGGCAACCACAATCACCCCCGAACAGCCGGAGTATAAGAACGGCTGTTACCAGATTTCAAATGCGGCCGAACTCTACGGTTTTGCCGCCATCGTGAACGGCGATATCAACTTCCCGTACGATGCTACTGCCTGCGGCAAGCTCACGAAGGACATCGTAGTCAACCAGAACGTGCTCAAGTCCGATGGCTCGCTCAACGCGGCGGATACGGCGAATTTTGCAAAATGGACGCCGATAGGGCCCTTCTACGGTACGTTTGACGGCCAGAACCATACGGTCTCGGGCCTCTATTTCTCCAGCGAGACGGGGACCGATGCGGGCTTTTTCAAGAGCCTCCATACAGCTGAAAACCAGTACGTGAATACGGTTGTCAAGAATGTCGGCGTCGTGGGCTCCTATTTCCGTGCGGGCTATTCTGCAGGTGGTATCGCGGGGTCCGCCTATTCGCGGACATCTCCCGTAGTAATCGAAAACTGCTTCAACGCTTCTAGGGTCGAGGCGGTAAGGAACAACGCCGGCGGCATCGTGGGTACGACATCCAATTACGCTACTGTTCGGATCGGGTTGTACAATGTGTATAATACGGGAACCGTTGTCGGCCCGAACAATGTTGGCGGGGTGATTGGCTACCAGGCTGCAAACGGAATAGCCGTAATCAACGCCTACAATGCGGGCGAGATTATCGGTACCGGCAATTCGAACTCTATCAAGTCCGTGTTTGGCGGCTTCACGAAGGATGACGCGAACGTCATCGAGAACGTGTTTTACCTTGAACCGGGCCGCAACGAGCATGCGGGCAGGTCCGTTACCGAAGCCGAACTGAAGAGCGGCATCATTACGCAGGTAATGCGCCATTACGACCTGGATGGGATTAATGGCACCAAGTGGGGGCAGAAGGTAGGGACCGACCCCCTCCCGAATTTCAGTGGTTCTCTGACGGGTGCTAGCTTTAAGACGATAAAGATGAATGTCTATCACGGCAGCACCAAGCTCAAGACGAAGGACATGGTCGTCGGCTACAGCTACAGGATTCCCAATGTGGATGTCGACGGGTACGAATTCTTCGGCTGGTATGCAAACAGCGGCCTGACGGGAGACACGGTTGTCCACACGCCTGCGACGCTGACGGCAGATGTCAGTTACTGGGGCAGGTACGAAAAGAAGTACAAGGTGACATTCGTTACGAATAGCGGTACAATCGATTCGGGCCTTGTGGAACAATATACGCATAGCGTAGGTGTGGTGCTCCCGAAGAAGGTTTCCCGCAGGGGCTATGTCTTTGTCGGGTGGTATGCCAACGAAGACCTCAGCGGTGATAGGGTAGTTGCAATTGGCAAAGAAGATTCCGGCGACAAGACCTTCTATGCGAAGTGGTACAAACTGCAGACTCCGCCCATAAACAAGGACACCTGCTATGTCATCAGTAATGCTGCCGAACTTTACGGCTTTGCCGCCATCGTGAACGGTGCCGACGGCTTTGTAAAGGAAGAATATGCCTGTGCGGTGCTTGAAAAGGATATCGTGGTGAACCAGGGCGTGCTGGATAAAAACGGCATGCTCAACACTGACAGGGCTGGCCGCTTTGTCCCGTGGGTCCCGATAGATAGCTTCTATGGCGAATTCGACGGAATGGGCCACACCATTTCGGGCCTTTACTTTGACGATTCTACCAGCCGCAACAATTTCGGCCTCTTCGGGAGCGTCGCCGGTTACCCGTTGAAGTATGCCGTGCTGAAGAATTTCGGCCTGGTGGATTCCTATTTCAAGGCCAAAGCAAACTACATGGGGGCTATCGTCGGCCAGACCGCTAATGCCCAGCTCGGGAACAGCGATGCCCAGCCGGCTTCCTATGTCAAGATTTCCGGAGTGTACAACGAATCGACGGTTGAGACATATTCTAGCGCCCAG
>CACXXH010000134.1 GCA_902771595.1 Fibrobacter succinogenes
GGGATGGTATTCCTGGGAAGATGCCGTCAAGGACTTCCTGAAGGCGAAGGGCGACGTGAACAAGATGAAATCGTTCACCAACAACGTCCTTGGCCAGGCTTGGAGCCTAGAAGACGGCAAGGTTGTTGACCCGAACGGACTTATGAGTCGCTGTGAAGCTTACGAGGCCGAAGTCCCGGATGGGACTGTGGTATTGACTGCAGGCGCAGACGTTCAGGATGACCGTATCGAAGTCGAGGTGATTGGCTGGGGCCGAGGTCTTGAAAATTGGGGTATAACGAAAAAGATTCTTATCGGGAATCCGTCTGAGCAAGCTGTGTGGGATGCCCTGGACTCCGTTTTATTTGCAGCATACGAGAATTCGATTGGCGAAAGCCTTTATGTTGCGGCTTCGCTGATTGACTCGGGTGGTCACCATACGGATGATGTCTACCGCTATACGGCCAAGCGCGAGCGTAGAAATGTTTTTGCCTGTGTGGGTAAGGCTGGACTTGCTCGGCCTTTGGTAACTCGACCGCAAAAGACAAAAAAGAGCCTTGTCTATAATGCCTCTATCGTAAATGTCGGTGTAGACATTGCCAAGGACCAATTGTACGATTGGCTATCGATTGAACGTCCTGGACCTGGATACTGCCATTTCCCGGCAAGACCTGAAGAATACAACCAGGAATATTTCGCGCAACTTACGGCCGAAAAGCGCTATAAAAAATGGGTCCGTGGAGTTCTTGTGTGGGCTTACAAGAAAATTCGTGCCAGAAACGAGGCTCTCGACATCAGGAACTATGCACGTGGTGCCTTGAACATTACGGGTATCGATGTTGACAAGTTTGCTGCTGCAGGGAGGAAGTTCTTGCGGAATCCTAATGCGCCTGCAAGGCCGAAATCTGGTATAAAACTTGTCTCGAAAGGAGTTAGTCTATGAGTACGGTGCGCTGTTCTCTGAGTAATCTGGCAAAAACGCTGGAAAAAGAAGTCAAAAAAGACTTGAAACAGGTGAAGTGTTAAACAATACTGCATTTCAGGCCCGTTCCAGGCTTATCGACGAGTACAAGAAAAGCTTTGAGGTAAGGAATACAAACTTGCCGAAGGCTGTTGCCGTCAAAAAAGCCACAAAAGAGAATCTGGTGGCCGAAGTATCGTTCCCGAAGGACTGGATGTACATCAATACGAAGGGGGGCGAAAAAAAGCCGGAAAAGTCGAAGGTTCTCATGGTGCCCATAAAGGGAGGCGGCTTGAAGGATTACAGGACGTCATCCGGAAAAATCAAGCAATCGAAGAAGCCAGCGAACCTTTTGAAGTACATGGACGCTCACCCGACGAAAAAGAAAGGCCGTGTGGCGAATCCGCACCCGTTCTTGATGGACAACAAGAAGGGACAGACGCTTATTGCGGTTCGTGACAAGGATGACCGCAGTAAAATGAATTTCCTGTACGTCGGTGTCCCTGTTGGAAATGTGAAAAAACGGTGGGATTTCGAAAAAATTGTCAAAGATACCGCCGACAAGGAACTGCAAAAAAATTTCGACAAGGCGCTTGAAAAGGCTTTGGCAACTGCGAAGTAAAAAAAGATGTTCCTTTTTTTGCTTTTTGGCGGTGTTGTTATCCTAATTTCAAGGCATGGCCACAATTTATCCTGTAGAACTTTGCCAAAGAATGGTTGAAAAGGCTCAAGCCGCGCTTGAAAAGGCGATGGATGCCGAAAGTTATTCTATTGGCGGGCGTTCTCTTAACCGTGCGAAGGTTAAAGATTGCCAAGAAGTACTTGATTTGTGGCTAGGCCGTTTGGCGACCGCGCAGGGTAAACGACGTGGCAAGGCATTTTGCGTTGCGGGTATTCCGCATTGAGGTGTAAGTGTCAAGGGCTATTGGTACATCCGGAACTGCCTGGAAAGGAGCTTCTACTATAACAGAAGCTCTCCGGGCGTTCTATGCTCCGAACGGTTCTGCAGACCGCGATATTGCCGCCGACCTCGACATCTTGCGCCGCCGTAGCCGCCAACTTTTCCAGAACAACACTTTCAGCCGTGCCATGATTTCGAGTTTCGACACGAATGTCGTGGGAACCGGAATCAAGGCCCGTCCGGTTTTGATGCGGCCCGAAATGCTCGGGCTCACTAGCGAAGATGCTGAAGATTGGGCCGATAAGACCAAGGTGCTGTTCAATCTTTGGGCGACCGATAAAAAGTGCGATGCCGAAAAGACTAACAATTTCATGCAGTTGCAGGACCTTGCGCTCAAGACTTCGCTCCTGGGCGGAGACTGCTTTGCCTTGTCTTGTTTCGACAAGAGTTTTGAATCTTTCGGCATGAATATCAAGCTGCTGGAAGGTGAACGCTGTCAAAATCCGATTGGCCAAATGAACTGCGATGCCATCGCCGAAGGTATCGAGGTTGACCGGAATCATGCGCCGGTGGCTTACCATTTTACCCAGAAGCCTGTCTGGAGTTTTGACGATTATACGAATTTTGTGGATTCCGTTCGGGTTCCTGCGTTCGATGCGTTTGGCAATCCGAACGTAATCCACGTTTTTACTTCCGACCGTACAGACCAGCGTCGCGGAGTTCCGCTACTTGCGCCGATTATCTGTCAGCTCAAGCAACAAGAACGTTACCAGGATGCGGAGCTCATGGCAGCTGTCATTAGCGCCTGCTTTACGGCCGTGCTCGAAAACAATGTCCCGGATGAAGCGGAAGATCTGTACGGCAATGTCCCTGAAGATGAACGAGTCGAAAAGACCGACAGTTATGGCAATGTTATTCCTGGCGGAGCGCAGCCAGCTCTTGAAATGAAGCCTGGTGCCGTTTGGTCGCTTGCCCAGGGTCAAAAAATTAGCAGCCTGAACCCGCAACGTCCGAATGTCAATTACCAGCCGTTTGTCGAGAGTATTTTTGCCGAAGCTGCTGCCGCATGTGGCGTGAGCTTTGAAGTCGTGCTCCGGAAGTTCAACAGCAGCTATAACGCCGTGCGTGCGGCGCTCCTTGAAAGCCAAAAGACTTTCAATAAAATGTGCATGAACTTTGTCGCTGATTTTTGCAAGCCAGTTTACGAAAAGTGGCTTGCGAATGCGGTTATCTTGGGAATAGTCGATGCACCGGGCTTTTTCGAAAATCCGATAAAGCGTAAACTGTGGAGCCAGTGCCTTTGGATTGGTGACGCTCCGTTCCTGCTTGACCCGAAGAAGGAGACGGAAGCTATCAAGATGCAGATTGACGAACAGCTTATTTCTCGCGATATGGCGTGCGCTAAGATTAACGGTGGTGACTACAGGACCGTTGCCGAAGCTCAGGCTTCGGAATACGCTCTGCGTAAGGAACTCGGCCTTGGCGAACCTGGTTCTGTGTCCAAGACTGAAAATTTCAGCGTGACAAGCGATAATCCCGAGGAATCGGCTTTGCAGTAGGTTTGATAATGAAAAAAGGAATGTTGAATAGAATCTTGAGTGCCCGTTTGGCTATCCGCAAGGAAGATGCCGATGTCATGGCGTCAAATACCGTTACTTTCTTTGACGAAAAAGGTCACTGGACCGGTGGAAAAAAGGAAGACGGCGAATTTGATATGGTGAACAACGTGACCCGTCGTGAAGATGGTATTGCCGTTATTCATGTTGACGGAGCGCTTTCTTATCGCAGCAACTGGCTTGCCTACTTTTTCGACGAAGATACATACAATAGCATCGAGGCCGCCTTCGATGAATGCCTTGCCGACGAATCGGTGAAAGGAATTGTTTTTGACATCAATAGCCCTGGTGGCGAAGTGAACGGCTGTGCCGACTTGGCCGACAAGATTTTCAATGCACGCGGCTCGAAGCCTTATGGAATCGTGGCCCGCACTGGTGGAATGATGTGTTCTGCGGCCTACTGGCTCGGTTCCAGCTGTGAAAAGGTCTATACTGCAAGCAACGGGACTCTTGGCTCTATCGGTGTGCTTTGCGCATTTACGAATTTCAGCAAGTCCATTGTCGAGACGACTGTCGTTGTTTCTGACCTGAGTCCGAACAAGGATCCCTCTCCGGATGACCCGAAGGGCTTGCAGCTGATTAAGGAAGAATTGAACTCCCTCGCTGAAGTATTCATTAATGCTGTGGCCCGCAATCGCGACACCACGGCGGAAGATGTTAAGCAGAACTACGGCCAGGGAGGCGTGTTTATCGGTGACAAGGCTGTCGCCGCTAACCTTGCGGACGGCGTTATGTCCCTTGATGACGTCTGCGAAGAAATGAAACGCCAAGGGATCAGTAATGGAGGTGCCGTCATGGCAACTAACGTTAAAGGAGCCGAGGGTGCGGAAAAACCCGAAGCTGTTGATATGGAAGCCGTGAAAGCCCAGGCTGTCGCCGATTACAAGGCCCGCGTCGCTTCTATCGAAGATGTCTTTGCTGGTCTCGATATTACCGGCGAAGAAAAGGCTGGATTCGTCGATGGCGACAAGACTGTTGCCGAGGCGACGACTTTTGCTCTTGCTAAAGCGAAGGAAAAAATCAAGACCCAGGCTGAAGACCTTGTGAAG
>CACXXH010000135.1 GCA_902771595.1 Fibrobacter succinogenes
TTCAATTTCAGCGGACGGCCTTCGAGCGAATTGTACCAATAGCCGCGTCCCTGTTCGGGCGCCTGCTTCTTCGTAAATTCCTGGTACTGCCAATAGGAACCGTATTTCTGCTCTTCTTTCCACCAGTAGATTTTTTCATCGTCGTCCCATTTGAGCGAATCCATCGCCACATCCGAGAGCGCGACCATGTGCCACATTCCCTTGCGGCCCACGGCAATTTCCGTAGCGACATCGATTTTACGCTCGAAACTGGTGGAATCGACACCATCGAACATCCAGGCCTTGAACCGGTAGTTGCCGCCATCAAGCGGGAGTTTTTCCCATTCTATGTCGCAGTCGCTAGCAGGGCAAGCAATAACCTCATCGAAAACCCAACCGTCTGTGCCATTATCGAGCAAGATATGGACATACGCGTCACTCCCTTTTACAAAGTTATCGCGCTTGAACGAGAACCGCAGGGCATTGCCCGACTGCTCGAGCACGGGGCCATCGATATCGGGACTTTCATCGAAGTAAGCGCGCAGCACGAATCCGTAGCCATAACTAATAAGGCTACCGTTCTGTATCGTCCCCGTCTTGCCGTTTTCTTCCATTTCTATCCGGTTAAGTCTAAATCCAGATGCAGGGTGTGCACGCACCTTGATACCGGCAGTATACACATCGGGAGGCAGAATCATCAGGCCATCCTCACCGAACTGGTGTACGCGCGATTCGTCAGCACCTTCAACAAGCACGACGCTCCCGTTCTCGGCTTCCACCCTCACCGATACATAGCCGAGGTCATTCACGCACGTCTCGGCATCGCCCCAAATGGCATACAGTTTCTTGGTACCGGAAAGCTTCTCATACAGTACATCGCTAGTCGGGACGTCGTTGACAGAGAAATCATAGCTAACCGCATCGGCGCTGTAAGCCCAACCCACGACGCAGGAATTCGTCGTATAGATCCACGACGGCATCTTAATTGGTTCCGGGATATCGAACACCGTCAAGGGATGGCCCTGAGAAAAATCGAGGTCATAGAAGACGTCGTCCTTGTTCAAGACCAGCGGCACATTGAATGCGGCAACGAACGTCGCGTTCAGTGTCGTCTCTTCGACATTCCAATCCACAAAGAACTCGTTCTCGCCCCATGCGACATTCAGGGTGGTGACATCCGTGGAGCCAAAAGGCCCACTCTTGACATTCTTAACAACCTCTACGCTCGCAAGCGCATAGCCCGTCTCGGGTTCCGACCCCACATGGAACCAGTATTTTTCCTGCGAGGTTTTCAAATCGGGGACATCTATCACATCGGCATTGAAGTCATGCCTGAACTTCAGGGTGTCGTCACCCGGGTTCACGAGATTCTGCCACAGGTACACGCGGCCGCGTTCCGCTCCGCCTTTCGTGTACTTCAAGTAAATCGGTTTCGTCGATATGGTGGGGCACAAATTCGATTGATTCTCGCCGACCCACCTTCCCTGCAGGTCGAACGTATTGTTCTTCGGCACAATATCCTGCAAGAAGTCCGAGTTCAGCATCCCGGATACAGACGACGGCATCTCTCCTTTCGGTGCAAACCAACTTACCTGGCAAGCCTCCGTACTGTACAGCATCGGGAGTGTCGCTCTCTCTTCGTTTTCGAGGGAATACACGACCAGGGTGTCCGTATACTTGGAGACAAACACCGGATAGTCATCCGCATTGGCGTCGAACGTGATTGTATAGGGAACGGCTTCTACGACCGGATTCACATGCAGGTGATAAAAATACTCTTCGTCACTCCTTACAATCGCGCTTATGGCGCTATCCATGTCGAGCATTTGGTCGGCATCGAACTCCATGTTCCATTTCAGCAAGGCATGCTCGTCCGAGGCATTTTCATGCAGCGCATCCAGGATTTTGCCCGAGTTCATAAATTCAGAAGAGTTGAACGTCTTGGCCGTGGCGCATACCGCCAGTGACGCCGTCTCATCGTAGCATTTTTCCAAAGTGGCAACGGTGTAATACTTGTATGCCCAGAAATCCACACTCCAGCGGACCAGTTCATAGCCCGCATCGACCCCGACATTGAACTTGGAGGCTATTGGAGTTTCTGGGTAATCCGTTCCGCTTACCGGCTTGGTGGAGTGCATTTCCAGCGCGCCATCCTTATAGCCATACCCGTTCACCGAAATTCCGACCAGTTTATCGCCATCCGCAAGCGTCATGAGTGGCGGCTGCTTCGTAGTAGTGGAGTAAACCAAGTACAAAATCTTGGCATGATCCGCAGGAACATCGGAATTATTATAAATCTTACCGAAGACCTCGGCAAAAGAAATTATTTCGCCACCTAACGGCGTTCCGAATCTTTGCCCGCAAACCTCAGCCTTGCACACAACAACAAATTGCGGATAATATTCACGCATCGTAGCGCCACTCACCGCATACACGGGGGGCACAACTGCGGTGGAACCGAACCGTTTTACTGTTTCCACCTTCGGCCACAAGAAAATGGGATAAAGGAGGGTTTCTTCAAGGTCGTCATACGTATATTCCCCAACCTGGTAGACAACCTTGTAATCTTCATTTTCTTCTGCGTGCAATTCGGTATTGTCCGTAAACACAGCCGATTCCAGATCCGTCAAAATCGCACCATCGAAGATGCCGAAATCAGCACTCAGGGCCTGGATGCTCTTCTGGAAATTCCTGCCCACCTTCCCGTTCTGTTCCGTATAGGCAATGACCGTATGTTCGCTCGGGTCGACCGAATAATCATCATAGAGGTAGTCTTTCAGGAGCGCCAAATCCGCTTCCGTAAGCTGGCTGTAAATCCTGTTGAGATTGATTTTCACCCGGAATACGGTTCTCACGTCAGAAATATGCGGCAGGCTGTTGGCCAGATTTTCCCAGTTCTCGGATTCGAATTCCCGCGACGTGGCTATCAGGGAGTAAGTGAACAGCCTCGATTTCATTTCGGATTCGGGAATTATGCCATCGTAAACCTGGTTGAAGTCCAGCGTGACAATCTTGCCGTTGCCCGTGCGGTGCAGATTTCCTTCGGCGGCAAGGACCTTCGTGCCGTCATCAATCGCATTGCGGTAATTGTAGACAATCGAATAGCCCCTCGTCTTGCCCGCAGTCTTCCAGTTCGAGATGTAGGAGCTCTTTACATTGAGCTCGCCCAGGGCATTTGCCACATCCACGTCGCTCTTGCCGTAATGGTAGTTGTCGTACACGACCAAGCCGTAATACTGCGGGGGGTCCGAGGTCAAATCGGGCTCAAGATCCGTTACTTTGGTAGAAAGGCTGCCTACGATGTAGCCGGTCGTGCCCAGATTTACGGCGATATTCCCTTCGCTCGTATTCTTCCCTATAAAGGCACGCCGCGCCAAAATCTTACCAGCAAGGCCTCCTTCCGCCGCATCGCCATTGAAGGCGGGCGCCGTGGCATGGATATCGCCCTGCACGCCGGATTCCCTGATAACGCAGATTCCGTTCCTCGCATCCACTTCCCCCACAAGCCCGCCCACCTGGAGCGAATCGACAATCGACGATTTCGCGTCTATGAGATTCTTGTTATTAAAGGAGGTCACCGCAGTTTGCAGAG
>CACXXH010000136.1 GCA_902771595.1 Fibrobacter succinogenes
TTTTTAACACTATTTTCAATCCTTGCGCTCGCTGCGAGCGTGTTTGCGGAGAGTGCCATGAGCAACATTACGGTAAACCTGCGCTATACGGGTAAGAACGGGGCGGCAAAGAAGTTCGCCGAAGAGATGGTTTCTAGCGGGACGGTGGCGAAAATCCGTGCCGAGAAGGGCAACATCCGCTACGAATATTTCCAGTCGCTGGACGATCCCGAGACCATCTTGCTGATTGACGCGTGGGAAAGCCAGGCCGCCATCGACGTGCACCACGCTTCGCCCATGATGAAGACGATTGCGAAACTCCGCGACAAGTACGACTTGAAAATGACTGCCGAACGCTACACGCCCGACAACACCATGCCCAAGACCGACGAAAAGTTCATTAGGAAGTAGCTTCTACGCCAGCGTCACCTTAAAAAATTCCACGTTCATTTCGCGGTCGGCGAGCGGCACAATCTTGCGGTCCTTGGGAATTTCGTAATCGAACTTCTGGTCCGAAACGAATGTCAACAGCGAAGACTGCTCGATGAGCTTTGAAATGCCCTTCGTGCTGTCGTGCTTGATGAAGGTGGCGTCGGGAATCTTCTTGCGCTTGACCTGCTCCCAAAACCCTACGTTGCTGCGCTGGATGATGGTTTCGCCCTTGAGTTCCCGGAGCCGGATGGACTTGCGCTTGGCAAGCGGGTGCTTTTTCGGGAGCGCAATCGAGAGACGCTCCTGCATGTATTTTTCGGCACGGTATTTCTTTGCACGGGGGGCCTTAAGCGTGATGCCGATATCCGCCGTGCCCTCGTTCAAGGCCTTCAGCACACCCGCCTCGTTGTCGATAATCTCGTAAGTGACCTGCGCGCCGGGGTATTTCTCCTGCAGTTCCTGCACCATGCGCATGGCGGGGAGGATGGCCACCGACGCGATGGAGAACGTGCGCGAGGCCCCCTGCGGGTTTACCTTTTCCATCATCTCGCTTTGCAAGTCCATGATGCGCTTTGCGTATTCGGCGACCGTGCGTCCCTTCTCGTTCAGCTCGATGCGGTTCTTTTTGCGCTCGAATAGCGGAGCGCCGATTTCGTCTTCCAGCTTCTTGAACGCGCGGCTCACCGCCGGCTGCGAAGTGTAAAGCTTGTCCGCAACGGCCGAAAGCGTCCCGTATTCCAGGAACCCGGCCAGCAATCGCAAGATGTAAGTCTCGACAAACATAAAAAGCCCCTTTTTGGGGAGAATATAATAAATCCGCTATGCGTCAAGTGAATAGTGGGTGCCCGTTTTCACCAGTTCTCGTAGCGATGTCCCGTATTTAAGGAGGCTATTTGCTTCACTTCGTCGTCTGTCAACTCGAAATCGAAAATCGATATGTTTTCTGCGATGTGGTCAGGGTTCTTGGAGCCCGGAATGGCAATGTAGCCCGATTGCACATGCCAGCGCAACACCACCTGCGCGGCCGATTTCCCGTGAGCCTTCGCTATCTTTGCGACAACCTTGTTCCCCAAGACGTCTTCGGTGTGGCCGCGCCCGCCCAGCGGGTAATAAGATTCCACCACAGCGCCATAGCGTTTTGCGTAATCCTTGAATTCCGTGTTCTGGTAAAACACATGGTTCTCGTTTTGCACCACGGCAGGCTTTATTTCGAAATCGGCAAAAAAGCGTTTCGCCGTCTTTTCGGTGTAGTAATTCGATATGCCGATGGAACGGATCTTCTTCGCCTTCACCGCGCGTTCCATAGCCTTGTAAACCGCCTTGTCCTCGGCGTCGCTCCCGTGCTGGTGCAACAGTATCAAATCAATATATTCGAGCCCCAGTTTTTCGAGTGAGTCGTCGATGTCTTCGTCCAAGGAGTTGCTCCACGGCACCAGTTTCGACGTCACGAACAAATCTTCGCGCTTCACGAGCCCTTCGTCAATCGCCCGGCGGATTCCCTTGCCCACGGCTTCTTCGTTGTCGTAATATTTTGCCGTATCAATCAATCGATACCCGTTCTTGATGGCGACATAGACTGCGTCTTCAGCCACCTTGCCGCGCAAAGTCCAAGTGCCAAGCCCGAGAACCGGCATATCGAAACCCGAATTCAACTTGACCGTTGGGGCCGCCCCTTTGCTATTCTGCACGATCGAATCTCCTTTGTTCGAAACTTTCGGCATAGCCTGCGACGCAGCATCGCTCGAACACGCCATGAACAGGAAAACGAACAAGAAACTGATCAACCTCATGCCCTTAAAATAACCAAATTCCGCAATAAACCCAAATACTTATTTCGCATAAAAGATATACTTTGAAGGCATAGGTGGGGAAGGTGTCCTCCTCGCTCACCTTCGTTGGCTCAGGGACCAGGCCGGGGAACGCCCATAAGACATTGGTTACGGTGGTAATTTTTTCTCTGTAGATTCGCAAACATTACTGAAATCAGTCCTAAGTCACACTAGTCTTGTTGCACAAACGGACAGAAAAATGTATATTGGAAATGTAATAATAAGGGAAAACTATGGTGTTCGCCGAAAACATATTACGGATATTCCGTGAAAACAAACTTCTTGCGAAGTATCGCCTGAAGGATGTCTTTGTTTTCGGTTCGTCTGTTCGAACAGCAACTCCCAACGACATTGACATACTAGTCCGTGATTTCCAGGACTACAATGACCTGTTGTCCTTGCGAAAGGAACTTTCCGAAAAAACTGGCAAGTCCGTGGATGTCGTCATAGAGAAGTTCGCAAACCCCATTATCCTGTATCGAGCAAGCAAGGAGTCCATCCGTGTCGAATGACCCCAGGAACGACCTTTTCCACTTATTGGGAATGCTCGAATCCCTGTTGAAAATTCAAAACGGGATATTCGTTCCACCGAAGAACTTCTTGAGAAAGAAGACCAGATGGTATTCAACGCATGTTTGACTTTGCTTGCAAACATAGGCGAATCCATCAACAAACTCTCGGACGCTGCCAAAGCGGGAATCGCAAGCGAAAACATTCAGGCAATTCGCGGTATGCGCAACAGGATTGTTCACGATTATGCGGGACTCGACTCGTTTGTTGTTTACAACACTATAAAGAACGATCTTGATCCGCTAAAGGAAACCTTTATCAAAATCATTAGAGAAGGTCTAGCAAACAAGTCCTTTGACGAAGGTGAATTTGAAGCAGCGAAAAACGCGGGCTTTTACAAGTTCATTGATTTTAGTGTAATTTAAGAACTGTCGTACCGACCTGGCCCTTGACTGGGGAACGCCCAGCTTTTTACTCCCTGTTCGCAAACTAACTTCAAGCTTTCCGAAAAAAAAAAAAAAAAGATTCGCTGCCTAGACAAGGAAAAGCGTTTCTTT
>CACXXH010000137.1 GCA_902771595.1 Fibrobacter succinogenes
GAGGGCACGCAGTATAAGAACCTCCGGACGCTGTCGCCGCGTCTGAACGCCCGTTACGCCATCACGCCGAACCTCTCGGTCCGCGGCGGCTGGGGCGTCACCCGTAAACTTCCGGGCTTCTACATCCTGTTCCCCCGACAGGAATACCGCGACATCCAGACCTTCGCTTTCTCGCACGGCAACGACGCGTCTTACATCTACTACACCATCCCTTACACGATGACGTACAACCCGGATCTCCGCTGGCAGTCCAACCGCAACGCGGAGGTGGGACTCGACTATGAAAACGAGGGATGGCGCCCGACAACACGTCCGCCGGTACCGCCCAAGGGCAAAGACCGCGTGGGCACTTTCGCGAGCCGCAGTCCCTACCGCCCGAATCCAATCGGGCTTAGTTGCGTGCGCCTGCTGAAAATCGATGGCCTTACTTTGTATGTAGACGAAGCGGATCTGCTGAACGGCACTCCGGTACTTGACATCAAGCCGTATATCCCGATGGCAGATGCCTTTCCGGATGCGAAGGCGGGATGGGTCGAGGAACAGGTGGGAGACTTGTGGACCGTCGATACGACCGGGGAATTTGCCGCGCAGAACCGATGGATTGCGGAACATAGCGAATTCGACCTGGACAGTTTTGCCAGGGTGCAACTTTCTCGCGGGAATTTTTCGAAGGACCTGTTTGACAGTTCGCGCCGCCGCTTGACAATCGATGAAGTCGCCTGTACGGGAGTGCTCGCCTACCGCACTTTCCGCA
Source organism: Fibrobacter succinogenes (assembly GCA_902771595.1). Taxonomy (GTDB): domain Bacteria; phylum Fibrobacterota; class Fibrobacteria; order Fibrobacterales; family Fibrobacteraceae; genus Fibrobacter; species Fibrobacter succinogenes_C. Next base: position 755 of record CACXXH010000137.1, read on the forward strand.
TCCATTTTACCTACGATGAATCAAATCGCTTGGTTTGCCTGCAGCGCATATTGAGCGGCTATACCGTCGAAGAACTGCAGGAAGGCGCCGAAGATAAGTACGGCGACAAGCAGTTGCACCGCAATTTCTTGAAATCATTTGGCATCGCGCCATAGCGCAAGGCGGTGTCGGTTCCCCGATGCGTGCGCGAGCGTTTGCGACGATTTAAAGCTGTGTTTATACTTCGTGGCTGCCGTCGATAATCCACCTGCAGAGTTCGACGATTCCGTCGTAGTCGGGCAGGTTGCGGATGAAGTTCTGCGACTTGCAGCGTTCGATAAAGTTGCTCCAGGCGCTTTCGTTTTTCGCCTCGAGACCGAGGTGTTCTTCGATGGCGCCCTTGGTCCACACCCATATTCCCTGCTGGCGCAGTTTCATGTGTATGTTCCTGATGGGGCGTTCCGCTTCGGGCATGGCGGCCATCATGGCGTAAGCCTTCGCCGCGGAAATGTTGCTGTGCTTGTTCACGGGGCGCCCGTTAACGAGTCGCATGTGGTTGCGGAACGCAAGTTCGCGGAACAGGTTGGTGCAGAACTTGATGTCGGGATCATTCGCCTCGAGGAATCCGTCGCGGGTGGCGGTGGTGAAGGCGTAGTCCAGGTCGACGATGGAGCGTACGGGCATGTCCATAGCCGATAGTACCTGCATGCTCTTGCGGGTGTTGCTCACGCCTCCCTGGCGCACGAGCGCGCACTTGATGAGGGCGAAACTCTGTCCGGTCAGTCGTTCAAAGAGGGCGGGTAGCACGCGCCATTCCGTCTTGCCTTCGGTCAGAAGCACGTAGTCGGCGAAAAGCAGTTCGTTGCTGTTCGACAGGCTGAAGAGCATCTGCAGCTGGCTGGGCGCATCCTGAATCACCTGGTGCACGGCATCTTCCATTCGCTTGCGCATGTAGGTGCCGCGTTCCTTGTTCTTGCGGATCAGGAGCGATGTGCTCACGTCTTCGCTCGTGACCATCTGTGCGGAATGCGTCGCGAAAATCACCTGGTAGCCCTCGTTCGAAAGGTTCTTGAGGGCGACGCGCACGAGTTCCACGGCCTGCGGGTGCAGGAACAGTTCCGGAGAATCGATGAGCAGCATGGTGCGGCTCAGGTAATGGTTGTTGTGGTGCTTCTTGACTTCGGAGAGGTAGCGGACGAGCGCCATCTGGATGGCGCGCTGGCTTCCTGCGCCCATGCGGTCGATATCGCGTTCGAAACCGTCGTCTTCGTCAATCACCTTGAGGGTCGCCTTCTTCAGGAAGGTTTCCAGCGTCGGGATGGGTATGTCGAGCTCCACGCGGACGCTCGGGAACAACGGTTTGAGTTTTTCGTTTACGTCGTGGTCGAAATTCTGGATTTCTGCGGCCTGGTTTTCGCTATGCGGGCTCAGCATGTCGCTGAACTTGCCCAGGATTTCGTTGAACTCGTCTCCGAAACGTCTTTCGAGCGGTTTGAAAATTTCGTGCAGGAGTTTAGTGAAGGCCTCGTTGCCTTCGAAGTCCCAGATGGCGATCGGGGCGGGGAACATGCGACTGAATGCGCAGCGGAACAGGTCGTCGGTACGCACCCAGTCCTTGCGCTTGTCGGTCCTGCGGTGGGGCGGGACAAATGCCCATATTTCGATGTTCTCTGGTACTTCACCGGGTACGCGCTGGATTTTCTTTATGCGGATGCCGTCACCGCTCAAGAAGGGTTTGATTACCGCGGCCTTCTCTTCGCCAAGGCGGTTGAGTACGGTTTCGGTAATGCCTTCAAAAAGGCCTTCGACTTCGACGGGATTGTTCGGGTCGTCAAAAAAGGAAATGTCCAGAGAAAAGCGCGAAAGGAGCCAGCGTATGCCCATCAGGATGTTTGTCTTTCCCGCATTGTTGTAGCCTATGAGCGCGGTGAAACCGCTCAGCGGGAATGTCTGTCGCTGGATGGAACGGAGGTTCGAAATAGTAATTTCTGAAAGTCTGAGTGCTTGGGGCTGCATGACTTCAATATATATCTTGATTTTGCGGAAAGTTGCGATTTTTTTTGTGAAAATCGGCTTTTTTTTGACTTATATCACGGCTAGTCGAAGTTCAGGCTGCGCCTGTAGGGAACGAAGCCCGCGTCGCGGATGAACTTCTCGGCTTGCTCGATGGAAGTGAGCCCCTGGCTCTGCAGTACGTTCTCTTCGATGACGATGCTGTTGATGTCGTCGGCACCGGAATGCAGCCCGAGTTCGCCGAGGGAAAGCCCCATTCCGAGCAGCGATACTTCGATATGCGGGATGTTGTCGAGGAATATGCGGCT
>CACXXH010000138.1 GCA_902771595.1 Fibrobacter succinogenes
CCGGGTTACGGCGACAACAGCCGCGTGCTCGCTTGGATCTTCGACCGCTGCAACGGTGTTGACAACGCTGTCGAAACTCCGATCGGTTACATGCCGAAGGACGGCGCCATCAATACTGAAGGCCTCGCCGACTACTACAAGGAAACTCTCCCGGAAATCACGAAGGTTGACGTGGAAGGCTGGAAGAAGGAACTCGCCGACGTTAAGGAAAACCACTATCCGAAGTTCGGCAAGCACCTCCCGAAGGAACTCTCCGAAATCATCGACATGATCCAGGATCGCCTCAACAAGGCATAATAAGCGCCTTTTCCTAACGGAAAATCCTTAAAAGATTCGCGACCCGCCGCAAGGCTGGCCGCGGTCTTTTTTTTATATGGGCTTTAGTTTATATTGATACGGCGCCAAAATAAGTGCTTGCCGTTAATCTGCCGAAATCTTGCGCGAATCGGGCAAATCGCATACGAAAATGTGCCGTGTCCGCAATTTTTTTTATATTTGCCGCGTGATTGAAAAGAAAAAGAAGAACCCGTTGTTTGAGCTTTTTATGCGACTTGTCATGGTGGTCGTTATTTACACCGTGCGCGTTTTCTTGTATGTGTGGTACCGCCCGAAGGTGGTGTTCGTAGGGAAGTCGGTGAAATCCTCGCGCCTCAAGACGCCCTCCGTGCTTATCGCGAACCATACCAGCATGCTCGACCCCCTCATGATGCTCGCCATATTCTTCCACAAGAGGAGCATCGTGGTGGCGAAGGACCAGGTGGAAGACCCGCATTTCAGCTGGGCGCTCACGCGCGTGAAGTGCGTGATTCCCTGCGACCGCTTCAATCTCGATACCGAATGGGCGCTCATCGCGAAGAAGGAACTCGAGAAGGGCAACTCCGTGATTATTTTCCCCGAAGGCAAGTGCCGCTACGACGGCCTGCTGAATGAATTCAAGACGGGCTTCGCGTTCCTCGCGCGCAGTACGGGCGCTCCCGTGGTTTCGGTGGGGCTCGACGGCATATACAAGTTCGGCCACCGCACCCGCGTTATTGTGGACGATGCCGAAAAGATTGAACGCGTGAAGGGCGTGCCTTCGTCCAAGCATCTCGCGGAACGCAGCGAATACTTCCGCCAGAAGGTCTGGAAACTCAAGCAGAAGGCGCTCGGTGTCGCTGAAGCTCCGGTTTTGCCGGTGGCGGCTGAAACGCCCGAGGAGGTGCAGGCGTGAAGACTGGACTCGTTCTAGAAGGCGGCTCCCGCCAGACCATGTTCAGCGCGGGTGTAATCGACACTTGGCTCGCTGAGGGAATCGAATACAACTACATTGCCGGTGTTTCGGCCGGCGCGCATGCCGCAGTCAACTACATTACGCGCCAGCAGGGGAGGCTCAGGTTCATCGTGCTCCCGACCCGCCTGCAAGAAGGCAAGAAGTGGGCGAGCAAGTTCATCGGCATCCAGAAAGAATTCCATGCGCTCAACTACCTCTCGGCCGACGGCAAGATGCCGTTCGATTTCGAATCTTACTCCAAGTCGAAGATCGAATGCGAGTTCGGGCTTACCTGCTGCGAGACGGGGCGCGCCGAATTCTGGTCCGAGAAATCCGACAAGAACCGCCTGCTCGACATCATCAGCGCGAGCTGCGCTCTCCCGATGCTTTTTCCGATGGCGCCTATGGACGGCAAGCACTACGCCGATGGCTGCATCACGGTCCCGATTCCCTTTGAACGCGCTTTCGAGAAGGGCTGCGACAAGGTGGTGGCCGTGTCGACGCATTACCCTGGCGAGGCCGTGACGGACTTCCGCAAGTACCGCGCAATACTCAACCCGATGTACAAGCGCAAGTATCCCGAACTTTTCCGCGCGCTCATGCTGCGCCTCAAGCGCTACGACAAGATGTTTGTCCAGATGGAAAAGCTCGAGAAGGCAGGGCGCCTTTTCTTGATGCGCCCCGAGATAGACCTGTGCGACCAGTTCGATACCGACATGGACAAGATGAACGAATCGTACGAGCACGGCGTCGATATGGCGAAACGCCGCATGGACGACCTTAAGGCCTTCCTGGAACTCTGATATTCTGTAAAATTTTGCTTACAAAATCAAATAAAATGACAAAACCTACAAAAATGTAGGTTTTTCTTGTTTAGACCCACTAAATTTAACGAAAAAAGGCAATTTACAAAACTTGCAAAATACTAACTTACAAAAATGTAAGTTTTTGAAGATTTTTGCCCGTTTTTCACTATTTGTCATGCCCCTTTGCTATCTTTACAGACGTTAAAACATTAACAATCCAAACTCTCAACGGAGATATATAAAATGGCAATCAAGAATGCTTACCTTCAGAAAGTCTATGACAAGGTCGTCGCCCGTGATCCGGACCAGGCCCTCTTCCACCAGGCTGTCCGCGAATTCCTCGAATCCCTCGACCCGGTCCTCGAACAGGACAAGTCTTGGGAAACCAACGGCGTGATCGACCGCCTCGTCGAACCGGAACGCGTGATTACCTTCCGCGTGCCTTGGCTCGATGACAAGGGTAACGTTCAGGTGAACCGTGGCTACCGCGTGCAGTTCAACTCCGCCATCGGCCCGTACAAGGGTGGTATCCGTCTCCGTAACGAAGTGACGCTTTCCATGCTGAAGTTCCTCGGCTTCGAACAGATCTTCAAGAACAGCCTCACCACGCTCCCCATGGGCGGCGGCAAGGGCGGTTCCGACTTCGATCCTAAGGGCAAGAGCGACAACGAAGTGATGCGCTTCTGCCAGTCCTTCATGACTGAGCTCTGCAAGCACGTCGGTGCTGACACGGACGTTCCGGCTGGCGACCAGGGTACTGGCGCTCGCGAAATCGGTTACATGTTCGGTCAGTACAAGCGCATCCGCAACGAATTTGTGGGCGTTCTCACCGGTAAGGGCCTCTCC
>CACXXH010000139.1 GCA_902771595.1 Fibrobacter succinogenes
CATCGACGACATCAAGGCCAAGAAGGACAACGGCACCAAGGAAGAGATCAAGGCCGCTATGGACAAGCTCCAGGGCATGATCAGCTCCATGGCCCAGGCTGCCGGAGCAAACCAGGCTCAGCCGGGTCCGCAGCCGGGTGCTTCTGAACAGCCGAAGAACGACAAGAAGGGCGATGGTCCGGAAGTCGTCGACGCGGAAGTGGTGGACTAAGAGGCAGGATAAGGGCGGTAGGGTTAGTTATTAGTTCTTAGTTACTAGCGATGCCTGTTACAAGAGGCATCATCCTGGGTCCCGCAACAAGTCTGGGATAAACTCAGTCGAAGGATCCAGACCTGCCACCATACAGAAAGGATTGGCTCTCTTTTGGGGAGCAATCCTTTTTGCGTAAAAAGAGAAGACAGTTTTTTGATTAAGAATCGCGACGAAGTGAGCGAAGTATGGCAGAGAAAAGAGATTATTACGAAGTTCTAGGTGTCGGTAAGGACGCGAGTGCAGACGAGATCAAGCACGCCTACAAGAAGCTTGCCATCAAGTACCACCCGGACAAGAACCCGGGCGACAAGGAAGCCGAAGAAAAATTCAAGGAGGCTGCCGAGGCCTACGATGTGCTCAGCAACCCCGAGAAGCGTAAGCAGTATGACCAGTTCGGCTTTAACGCCCCCGGTGGCGGCTTTGGTGGTGGCGGATTCGGTGGCCAGGGATTCAGTTTCGAGGATATTTTCGCGAACTTTGGCGATATTTTCGGTGGCGGGTTCGGCTTTGGCGGCGGCAGTGGCCGTCGAGGCGGCGGCCGCAAAGCGGGACCTCCGCGCGGTAACGACCTGCAGATCAAGGTGGCGCTCAGCTACAAGGAAATCTTCGAAGGTTGTACCAAGAAGGTGCGCCTGAAACGCTACACCCCCTGTACGGAATGTAACGGCAAGGGCGGCCAGGATATCAAGACCTGCGATACCTGTCATGGAACGGGCCGTGTACGCCGTTCTACGGGTGGCTTCTTCCAGATGATTACCGAAAGCGCCTGCCCCACCTGTAACGGCATGGGCGAAGTCATCGCGAAACCCTGCTCGCATTGTCATGGCGAGGGCCGCGTCCAGGAAACCGAAGAAATTTCCATCAAGATTCCGGCGGGCGTTGCCGAAGGGCAGTACCTGAACCTGCGCGGTGAAGGCAACTGCGGGCCTCGCGGTGGCGCCTGTGGCGACTTGCTGGCGGTGATTGCCGAGAAGCCCGACGACTTCTACACCCGCGATGGCGACGATTTGCACTGCGAAATCAAGGTGCCGGTCCACAAGCTGGTCCTTGGCGGAACGCAGCGCATCCCGACGCTGGACGGTGGCGAAGTGCAGATCAAGATTGCGGCCGGCACCCAGGCCGGGAGCATCTTGCGCCTGCGCGAACAGGGCCTGTACCCGCTGAACAAGCGCGGCGACCGTGGAAGCCTGTACGTGAACATCGGCGTGGAAATCCCGAAGGACATCTCCCGCGAAGAGAAGGAACTCTACCAGAAGCTTGCGGAACTCCGCCACGACAAGGAAACCGCACAGGAAGAATCCTTCCTCGAGAAGATGAAGAACCTGTTTAAATAGACCCTATCGCCCCCCCCCCAATGGGGGCGCTTCAAGGTGACATTAATACTCCCGGGCAGCGATGTCCGGGATTTTTATATTATTTTTTAAATGGCGGTTGAAATTTCATATGAAAAAAATCCTTGTTATAGTCCTACTCTTTTTGACGACATCCGCTTTTTGCGATGATCATGCGTATTATATAATGGGTGGTTATTCCCAGACACTAACGGGGACAACTCCTGTTGGTGATTTGAGTATTGGAGTGCATTACACACCACAAGCTGTTTCAGATGAATCCTTATTCCAATTACCATTTACACTCCTTGCAATCCCTTTTGCTGTTTTTTTAGGAGATGATGACTGCTCTTCGAGGTGTGGTCTCGATCAGATGGCTCTATATGTGCGCATTATAGGAGTGGTTGGATTTATATTGCATGGATCGCTCTATTTCCCGGTAGTGCCCAACAGTTATTTTGGCATTATAAACAAGCATCGTCTTGTAACCGAAATCATTACCAAAGGTTGGCATAAGGAAAGCTTTACATTCCAAGACGATATCGGCTTACGCCTCCAAATTCAACCCGAAGGCTATTTTGGATTTTTCATTGATGGCGGATTCCGATTTGAGAAAAACTTCAGCCGTGATTTTGAAAAGAAATGGTTCGTGCAAGCCGCTCTGCTCATATAATAAAAATTCCCCGGGCTGCGACGCCCGGGATTTTTTATATTATTTTTAAAATGACATTTGAAGTTTTATATGAAAAAAGTCCTTATTATAGCCCTACTCTTTTTGACGACATCCGCTTTTTGCGATGAATATGGGGTTTATTTATCAGGTGGTTATTCGCAGACATTGACAGGGACCACTCCCGTTGGCGATTTAAGTTACGGATGGCATTCCCAACCATTTGAAAATTATGGTATGGAAGTGGGGATAGATATCTTTCGTTTTCAAATTGGGTTCACAGATCGCTTTCAAGCTATCTCAGACGAATCCATATTCCAATTACCGTTTTTAGTCCTTGCACTCCCTTTTGCAACTTCAGCAAGAGACTCCTCCTGTACTTCGAAGTGTGGGTTCACCGGGATTGAACGGTACCTACGAATTATAGAAGTGATTGGATTTATATTACATGGGTCACTCTATTTCCCGGTAGTGCCCAACAATTATTTTGGCTTTGTAAACAAGCATCGTCTTATAACCGAAATGATTACCAAGGGAATCCACAAGGAAAGCTTTACATTCCAAGACGACATTGGCATCCGTCTTCAAATTCACCCCGAAGGCCATTATGGATTTTTCATTGACGGCGGATTACGATTCGAGAAAAACTTCGACCGTGATTTTGAAAAGAAATGGTTCGTGCAAGCCGCTCTGACCACTACTAATTCTTTTATTTATTTAAGAAAAAGGTAATTAGAAATACACGCCATAGTTGGGGCGCGATTTCAGGCTGCGGCCCTTTATGTCATATGTGCGAGTGCGATCCAACTTGAACGGAATCGGGGCGCGTGCGCCGCGTGTCCGGCGGATTCTTCCAGATGGTTTCCGAAAGCGCCTGCCCCACCTGTAACGGTATGGGCGAAGTCATCGCGAATCCGTGTAGCCATTGCCGCGGCGAGGGTCGTGTGCAGGAAACGGAAGACATCTCCATCAAGATTCCGGCGGGCGTTGCCGAGGGCCAGTACCTGAACCTGCGCGGCGAAGGCAACTGCGGGCCCCGTGGCGGTGCCTGCGGCGACTTGCTGGCGGTCATTGCCGAAAAGCCCGACGACTTCTACACCCGCGAAGGCGACGATTTGCACTGCGAAATCAAGGTGCCGGTCCACAAGCTGGTACTTGGCGGAACGCAGCGAATCCCGACGCTGGACGGTGGCGAAGTGCAGATCAAGATTGCGGCCGGCACTCAGGCCGGGAGCATCTTGCGCCTGCGCGAACAGGGCCTTTACCCGCTAAACAAGCGCGGCGACCGTGGAAGCCTCTATGTGAACATCGGCGTGGAAATCCCGAAGGATTTGAGCCGCGAAGAGAAGGAACTCTACCAGAAACTCGCGGAACTCAGGCACGACAAGGAAACCGCGCAGGAAGAAAGCTTCTTGGAAAAGATGAAGAATCTTTTTAAGTAAGCCTTCCCTATGGATATAAATGCCCCCGACATTCAAATGTCGGGGGTGTTTTTTTGCTTTTTGATTCTATTTGTACGTCTTTTTTGTATATTCGCAACATGCCTTTCTCAAAGGAATATCTTAAGGATTATGAAGATAGAATCCGTACTCTCCCACTAGAGGATTTGTACGATATTATCGGCTTGATTCGGGATCATCCATTCAAGGCAGATGATACTCCTGAGCGAGTAAGAATTGTCGAAAAAAGGATTATAGAACTTGAAAACGAACCCGCCAAGTTAGATCCTGCTGAAGAATTAAATGAGAAATTGGAAGAAAAATACAAAAAGAAGTATTCCACTGAAGGTTATCTGCTAAATGCTGCTGGAGTTATCTTAACGATTGTTTCTCTTGGACTTTTAATAATCAAAAAGGAAAATGGATATGGTCATTTGGACCTGCCATTGTGTTTGTTGGGGGTATCGCTCTTCTGCAGCGGCTTTTCTAGTTTGATCGACAAGAGAACATCCGGGAGAGGCTGGTATGCCCATAAAGATGCATACCCGAGAACCTACTGGTCTTCCGTCCTTTTTCAATTTGCCTGTGGAATCGCAGCTATTGTATTCGGAATCTACTTTTACCTTAGCAATAAATAAAGCTACCTGCGGGATTTAGAAGAACACGCCGTAGTTGGGG
>CACXXH010000140.1 GCA_902771595.1 Fibrobacter succinogenes
CACGGACCGCTTCTTCGTGGTCTGCAGCAACATTTTGGGCGGATGCAAAGGCACCACGGGCCCGGCAACGGTAAACCCGCGCACGGGCAAGCCCTACGGGAGCACCTTCCCCACCATCACCATCGGTGACTTGGTGCGCGCCCAAAAGGAACTCGCCGACGGCCTCGGCATCAAGGAATTCTAGGTTATCGCGCTGATCAGCGTATTTTCAGTCCTTCACACAGCGAACAGACATTGCATGGCCGGAATTATCAGGCAAAAAATCTACACTGCGAACGTCAAAGGACACAATGACATCATTGTCCGTATAATAGCTTGCCATCCAAAACTCCGCATATGATCCAACACCATGATGCCGAGGCCATCCGTCTTCTTCAACAGATCCGTCTGGAAAAATAGAAAAACCCAAACCATCCGTTCCATTGCCATTTCCGTCCCATTCCTCATCATCAACACGGCTAGAATCCACCTTCCAGCCGGTTGTTGACTTGAGTACGGATTCATTTCCAAACTCTTCGTGCACCCTATTAATCAGGTTTTGCCATTCATCTACCATCGGAACATGCCATCCAGATGGGCAAACGTCCACAAGCGCACCCCACTTGTACAACCGGCCATATTTTCCTTCAAAACTATGTTCTGCTTCAAAAGCAAGATTTTCCGCCATCCACCACATACACCCAAATTTTACGGTCTTATAAACATGGCCATCACGGTCATCGGTCAAGGATCCATACTCGCAGTTGTCTTCCAATTCTGTCTTGCAGAGAGTTACGGTCGGTTCACAGTTACTGCTGGAGGATCCGCTGCTACTGGATACCGCAATTGTATCGTCGCTAACACAACGGACCGATAATTTGCTGCTAGAGCAATCGTTTTCGAAAACTCGATGCATAACAATTTTACTGACCGGACCAGATTCCCCTATCCCTGTCGTCCAAAATTCCGCGCTATGCCCCCCCACGGGAACAGGAATTGCAGAAAAACCAAACTCATCCGTACCATTACCAACTCCATCGTTCCAGCCTTTCATCGACTTAAGTGCTGTTCCCGTTGCAAAAGGGTTGTCTCCCGCAAGAATCAAAGCCCTCCATTCTTCGCTACTAGACAAATGCCAGCCTTCCGGACAAACGCCACGAACAAAACCTCCATCACTGGAAGCCTCGCAAGACACTGTCCAGGGATTATCTTTAGGTTGTCCACAGCCAATAGCATCCGTACTGAAAACGCCAGCGGTATCCATAGCAGCGGTCCAAGTATAGAGTCGTCCGTACATTCCACAGCTTTCAAGGGAATCATTGAAGCACGAGCTGTTCTCCGTTTCGAAGTTCAGGTTTTCCGCCATCCACTTCCGCGAGCCAATCACCACCGTCTTGTAAATCTGGCCGTCGCGGGAATCCGTCATTTCGCCATAGCTGATTTCCGGATTCAAAAAATTCCAATTTTCCTTAAAATAACTCGAAGAAGAAGTCTTCGTTTCGCTGCTGGATGATTCCGCCGTGCTGCTACTGGAAGATTTCACCATGCTGCTGCAGGACGATTTCGCCGCGCTGCTGCTGGATGATTTTTCACTCGACGAGGATTCGACTTCGCTAGAAAACGAATCTTCTTCACTTGAATACAAGTCGTCCTCGCCCGGCCAATGCAATTGACTGGAATAGTCGTCACTGCAGGCAGCCAGAAGCGCGAACGCCAGCGGAACAAACAGGAATTGAAGTCCTAAGCGCATTTTAATCCCCCTTCAAGCCATTTTGTGTTCTTTAGTAGAAAAATACCTTTTTTTCGCCCTCGGGGCATATAAATGCAAGAAAGAAGCGCGATTTATACGCCCCTCCTCTTAAATGCATGCCCCAGACACCCCCGCCAGCCCTAAAAAAACGCAATCTCCATGCGAATTGAAGTTTCACATGGACTTTGCCTCTAGGAAAACATCAGCATATAGGTAGACATAGGAAAAACCGATAACGAGCAATCCACTACATTTTACTATATTTATGCATATGAGTGAATATTCGCATAAATCCAGCATCGGCCCCGTGGAACCGAAAGACTTCGTCAAAAACTATGGCGAAGAGGGCTTTTTGCTGGAAAACGGAAAGACGCTGCCCGCGCTCAACATCCGTTACGAGACTTACGGCAAGCTGAACGCGGCTGCCGACAATGCGGTGTGGGTCTGCTCGCCGCTCACCGCCGACGCGCACGCCGCCGGCTGGTACACCGAAAACGACAAGAAACCCGGCTGGTGGGACGAACTCATCGGACCGGGCAAGGCCATCGACACGGACCGCTTCTTCGTGGTCTGCAGCAACATTTTGGGCGGATGCAAAGGCACCACGGGCCCGGCAACGGTAAACCCGCGCACGGGCAAGCCCTACGGGAAGTGGGCCATCTACTACCCCGAACAAGTGAAGCGCATCGTGATCATCGCGAGTTCCCCGCGCTTCTCGAGCCAGGCGCTCGGTTTCGAAGTGGTTGCCCGCGACGTCATCACGCAGGACCCGAACTTCAACGGCGGTGACTTCTATGACAAGGCGGAAAAGCCAGACGTAGGACTCGCGAACGCCCGCAAGCTCGCCCATATCACGTACCTTTCGGCCATCGGCATGGAGCAGAAGTTCAAGCGCGCCCAGGCGCAGGAGAACAAGAGCCACGCTGTCACGTACTCGACCCCGTTCGACCTGAACCTGCCTATCGAAAGCTACCTGCGTTACCAGGGCAAGAAGTTCGTGGACCGTTTCGACGCGAACAGCTACCTGCATATCGCGCATGCAACCGACGCGTTCGACCTCGAGACCGAATACGGCAGCATCGAGAACGCCTTCAAGGACATCAAGGCCGAAGTGCTGAACGTGAACCTTTCGACCGACTGGCTGTTCCCGCCGCACGAGAGCCGCCGCATCACGAGCGCGCTTTTGAACGTGGGCAAGTCCGTCACGAGCCTCGAACTCGACACGCAGTTCGGTCACGACGGGTTCCTCATCGAAGTGGGCGAACTCGGCAAGGCCGTGGGCCGCTTCCTGGATTCCAAGATTATCCCGCAGCAGGGCACGCAGGCCGTACCCGT
>CACXXH010000141.1 GCA_902771595.1 Fibrobacter succinogenes
GATGTCAATGGCGGAAACGACGATGACAATCTCCATCTCGTCGCGCAGATGCATGAGCATCTTGAGCTTGCTGTCCGGTTCGAAACCCGGCAATACGCGGCTGGCATGGTAGTCATCGAACAGCTTGCCGCCGAACTCCATGTAAAGTTTGTCCCCGAAGTGAGAAATGCGTTCCTTGATGTGTTCTGATTGAATCTTCAGATACTTGTCGTTGTCGAAGCCGATTTTCATAGTCCCGTAAATTCTTTTACGGGCTACAAAGATACAAAAAAATGTTACCTTTGCAAATGGCAAGCTTTTCTGTCGCGCCGCCTTTCGGGGCGGTGAGGAAAGTCCGGACAGCGCAGAGCGCCTCCCTGTGGAAAGCACAGATAGGTGAAAGTTTATGGAGCGCGTAACAGAAAACAACCGCCGGTTTGGCCCGGACTTGTTCCGGGGCCGGCAAGGGTGAAAACGTGCGGCAAGAGCGCACGACCGGCGGCGGCGACGCCGTCGGGGTACGCACCGGAGGGCTGCAAGGCCAAATATATCGGTGACTGAGGACTGCTCGTCCGAGCCGAGGGGTAGGCTGCATCAGATAAATGACAGAAGCCCTTCCTGGGTACAGAATCCGGCTTATAGGCTTGCCTTTTTTGAATATGAAACGCATCGTCATACTTGTCACCGCCCTTTTCGGGCTCACCCTGGGCGCCGCCGCCTATGAAAAAGGCGACGCCCGTTTCACGCAGAAAGACGTGGAGAACTTCCAGGAAGTGATGGACCTTGTCGCGGGCGACCGCGACCTGCCGATGGCCGAGCTGGTCATCAAGGTAGCCAAGCATTTCCTCGGCACGCCCTACGTGGCCGGCACGCTCGAGATCGAGCCGGAACGCCTGACCGTCAACACCCGCGAGACCGACTGCATCCTTTTCGTGGAGATGTGCCTGGCCATGTCGCTCACAGCGAAGGAGGCGGAACCCACTTTCGAGAAATATGTGGACAATCTTCGGCAGCTCCGCTACCGGAACGGCAAGGTGGACGGCTACGCCTCCCGCCTGCACTACACCTCGGAATGGATCATCCAGGGTGAGACCCGCGGCATCTTCCAGGATGTGAGCCGCCAGTGCGGCGGATCGGTGCTCGACCAGAAGTTCAATTTCATGTCCACCCATCCGGCCTCCTACAAGCAGCTCAAGGACAATCCGAAAGCCGTGGCTAAGATCCGCATCGCCGAGCAGAACCTCGAAACGTGGGACTACTGGTACATTCCGAAAGCGGACCTGCCGGAGTGCATCAAGAACATCAAGACGGGCGACATCATCGGATTCAACTCATCCACGCCCGGCCTCGATATCGCCCACGTGGCCTACGCCTATTGGGAAGGCGACACCCTGACCTTCATCCATGCTTCCTACACGGAAAAGAAAGTGGTGATCAACAAAACCCCGCTTGTCCCCTACACCAACGGCATCAAGGGGCACAACGGCTTGCGGGTCATCCGGCTGAAATAAGTGTCAAAAAAATTTTTTAATCCCATACTTTTGACTATTTTTGCAATCCCAAACCAGCCACTTTAGCTCAGTCGGTAGAGCAGCGCATTCGTAACGCGCAGGTCGGCAGTCCGAGTCTGCCAAGTGGCTCCAAAACATGAACGGAGTTTCTGCATATTGTATTATTCCGAGTATTGTAATTGGCCTGCCTATGTGCAGGCCTTTTTTTGGCGTCACACTGGCCGACATCGAGCAGGAACTCGCCCTGCGGCACAAAAAAGAAGGGTGACCTTTCGGATCACCCTCGCTTTCATCGAAACCTACTTTATTATTTCTTGAAGTAGTCGGCTACTTCGTCGGTAGGGACCAGCTCTTCCTGGAACTGATAAGCACCGGTGCGCTCAGATTTGACCATCTTGATGCACTTGACCACATTTTTCAACGAGGACTTGTCACCGCTGAACGTTGCGACAGCTTTCTTTGCCATGGTATAATAAAGTTAAGGGTTTTACTTGATCTCCTTGTGAACGGTGTAGCGCTTGAGGTACGGGTTGTACTTCTTGAGCTCGAGGCGTTCGTTCGTGTTCTTCTTGTTCTTGGTAGTGATATACCGGGAGATACCGGGAACACCGCTTTGACGCTGTTCGGTGCATTCGAGGATCACCTGAACTCTGTTACCTTTCTTTGCCATATCCGTATACGATTAAACGATGTTGATCAAACCTTTTTCGCGGGAT
>CACXXH010000142.1 GCA_902771595.1 Fibrobacter succinogenes
ACGTTCCATGAGGGACTTGCCGGTACGCGGGTCAATCAGTTCAGGGAATTCGCGGAGGGTTTCCACCACTTCACCTGCACGTTCACCGCAAGCGGCCAAAATCACGATATCCACGTCGGCGTAGCGGCTCATGAGCTGCTGGAGCACGGTCTTGCCGGCACCGAACGGGCCCGGCGTACAGAACGTACCGCCCTGCATTACGGGGAAGAACGTATCGATAATGCGCTGCTGCATGGTCAAAGGCTTGCTCGGGCGCAGGCGTTCTTCATAGGCCTTGATCGGCATCTTCACCGGCCAGGTCTGCACCATGGTCACGTCCTGGGTTTCGCCCTTGTCGTTCTTGAGCTTGGCGACCACATCTTCAACGACATGTTCGCCAGCGGCAGCGACCGATTCCACGGTCCACTTGCCGAGCAGGCGGAACGGCACCATAATGCGGTGCGTGAACACGCCTTCGGGAACGGTGCCGAGCGTATCGCCCGCGACAACCACATCGCCCGCCTTCGCGACCGGGGTAAACGCCCACTTCTTGTCGCGCGGGAGCGCCTTCAAGTACTTACCGCGCTGCAGGAAGAAGCCGCATTCTTCGGCAAGCTTCGGGAGCGGGTTCTGCAGACCGTCAAAGACCTGGGTCAAAAGGCCGGGGCCAAGTTCTACGGACGAGCCCCGTGGTGTCTTCGAACACCTGGAGTTCGGCGTAGTCGCCGCGGATACGGATGACTTCGCTCTTGAGGGGGATGACTTCGGACTTGCCGTCCTTGTTTTTCTGAGTAAGCTTGGCATACGCCACTTCGTTCTGGGACACGGCGCTTTCGAACTTGACACGGATCAAGTTTCCGTTCACGCCGATGATTTTTCCGATACTAGCCATTGAAAATGGACCTCCGGTCATTCCTGCTCCGCCGCAGAGGCGTATGCAGGATCGTTTGCATTAATAACATTCAACACGGCGCTGTCGCCTGCAGCTTCGGTCAGGCGAGCCCAGCGTTCACAAATTTTCAGCTTGATTGCATATGCGTAAACATGCTTGACAGTCCCCTCGCCTACACCGGCAAGGCAGTCCACAAGCCAGAAACGGGCCTTGTCGATATCCTGCTCTTTTTCCATAGGATTCGACTTGGCAAACGCGTCCTGAATCATCTTCACGCCGCAGCGCGGAGCCTACCCGAAACGTTCTTCATCTGGATTTCGTGGGCCTTGTAGGCACGAACGAACTCGTCGTCACATTCTTCGCATTCACCGTCATCGAGTACGGCGTCCAAAGCGGAAATTTCCGAATCGGACAGCACACCGATGCAGCGGTGACGGAACTCTTCCATGGAGAGAGGCGGAACGTCGCCCATCTCGATCATCGGAAGAGAGGCCATCAGGTAAGAAGGAGAGCTCATCGCTAACCTACTTGGCCTGGGCAGCGGCGTTTACAACGCGGGAAAGTTGCGGACGGAGCAGGGCCGAGAGAGCATCGGCCATGGCCGCTTCAGTAAATTCGTGAGTGACTTTGCCGCCATCGAGCTTGACGCGGAAGCCGAACTTGACACCCTTGTCGCTTTCGACCTTAACGCCGGCCTTGAGCTGCTTGGCGAATTCGCCCGTCACGAAGGAGGTAAGCTTGTTCACGTCGGCTTCGGAGAAGTCGACCTCGATGTCGGAAGAGTAATTCTTTGCGAGAGTCAGGAGCATGGACTTCACGGTGGCTTCGTCGAGGGACTTTTCCACTTCGAGGTTCAAAAGGTCCATAATCATCTTTTCGAGGTTCTTGCCCACAGAGAGCAGCAAGTCGCGTGCAGCCTGTTCAAGCGTGCGTTCACTACGTTCTGTAAATGCTTCTGCGTCCTTATCGGCCTTTTCCAGCTTGGCGCTCGCCTCGGCCTCGGCAGCCTTTATAATTTCAGCGGCCTTTTCCTTGGCCTTGGCTATGATCGCCGCGGCGTCGTTTTCTGCTTTATCGACGGCATCTTTCTGGATGCGTTCCATAAGGTATTGCAAGTCTTCTGCCATATATATCTCCAATTACGGTTCCTGGACCGGACTACATGACAAAAAACGCTCCTGTGAGCCCTAATCCAGAAAATTTCGTTAGTAATATACAAGTAATTTTTTGCAAAAGTTCAAAAAGAAGGCAAATTTTTAGAAAAAAAATGATAAATATGATGTTCTTGGGGATAAAACGCACAGTCGTTTGTAAAATTGAATTTACTCGATGGCCGGACCCGCCACCGAGCGGATTGCAATACCTTTAATATACAGAAGCCTATTTGGCTTTTTTCTTCAACTATCTCGTTAAAAATTTCTTGAAGGTTCAAAAAGAAGTCGTGGACCCTATTGTGCTGCGCACTCCAGGGTGACATGCAAGGGGAAAACCGTTTGTATCCGATGCTGACCTTCGTCAGCATGACTATCGGGGGGGGGGCGTCGGCATGAGTTTTGAAATTGAAATGCTTGTCAAGATCCTGCGACTCGCCCTACGGGCTGCGCTCAGGATGGCATAAACGGGGCTTTTGCGAGGGGGATACCTCCCCCCTTGGTATAAAAAGTTGCTATATTTTCCGCCGAAAAATTTTTCAAGGACTCACTATGAAACGTACTCATAACTGCGGCCAGCTGCGCAAGGCAGATGTTGGCCAGACCGTAACACTCGCCGGTTGGGTGGATCGCCGCCGCGACCATGGTGGTGTGATTTTTGTGGACCTCCGCGACAAGTATGGCAAGACCCAGATCGTCTTCAACCCGGACTACAACGCCGACGTGATGAAGACCGCCGAACAGCTCCGCAACGAATACGTGATTACGGTGACCGGTAAGGTCTACGCCCGCGAAGAGGGCAACACCAACGAGAAGCTCGCCACGGGCGAAATCGAAGTCAAGATTGACTCCATCGAAATCCTGAACGCGGCCCTCACCTCCCCGCTCGCCATCAACGATCCGAACGAAGAGTGCAAGGAAAACGACGACCTGCGCCTGCAGTACCGCTACCTCGACCTGCGCCGTCCGTGGATCCAGAAGAAGCTCCTCCTCAAGAGCCGCTTCCTCAAGGCCGTGTACGACTTCTTCTACGCTAACGGTTTTGAAAACATTGAAACTCCGGTGCTCTGCAAGTCCACTCCGGAAGGCGCCCGCGACTACCTGGT
>CACXXH010000143.1 GCA_902771595.1 Fibrobacter succinogenes
GTGAGAATCTTGTGCGTGTAACTCTGGTGGCTAACGTCATAGACAATCTTGTCCTTGGGCGATTCAAAGACGTAATGCAATGCGATAGTCGGCTCCACGAATCCGAGGTTCGGAGCCAAATGACCACCGCATTTTGAAATCTTGTTGATAAGCGCCGTGCGGATTTCTGCCGCGAGCGTCTTGAGGGTTTCCGTGTCCATCTTCTTCACATCTGCAGGGGATGCAATCTTTTCCATCAGCATAGGGTACCGTCTTAAAGTTGTTCTAAAGTAAATATACAACCTGCTGCGCTTTTTATTCTTCCCGAAAACACTTTTTCTGGTTCTTACAGGAAACAGGCGATATCGTTTATTATTTTTCTCCTATGCGTCGTATTTTATACCTGTCTTGCATTATTACATCGGTGCTGTTTGCCGCCTGCTCCGAATCGTTCACTGACCCGCGTGACGGCCAGAGCTATGATATAGTGAAAATCGGGGAACGGACCTGGTTTGCGGAGAACCTGAATTTCGCAACTGAGGGGAGCGTGTGCCCCGAGGGCGACAGCCGCAAGTGTTCCGAATACGGGCGGCTCTACACTTGGGACGATGCGCGCGCGGCATGCCCCGAAGGCTGGCAGCTTCCGGATAGCGCGGACTTTGCATCGCTCATCGCGGAGGCCGGCGGCTCGGCAACTGCGGGCGAAAAACTCAAGTCTACTGGCGGGTGGTTCAAGAAGGGGAACGGCTCCGATGCGCTCGGCTTTGATGCACTCCCTGCAGGCTACCGCGGCGCCGTTTATGAAGGCGATGGCGGCGCACTTGCTGGCGGTTCCTACGACGGCATTGGCGGTTACGCCTACTTCTGGAGCTCGACTACGACGTCCGATGATCTCGCATATTACCTGTTCCTCGATTTCTCCAGCAAGGCTGCGAGCATGAATGCCTTCCCCAAGGGTGACTTCCGTTCGGTGCGCTGCGTTTCGGCTGCGCAGTAATGGCTCCGCGATAGACTTTTTTGTATATTGGGTGGTACAGCCGGGAGTTCCGGCACCGTATTATAAGACTGCATGTCCGCGTTTGCGCGGCGGCGGTCTTTTTTTATGCGGCGATACACCTCCGGGCGGCAAATCCCGGAATACAAGGAGTAAAAAATGAACGAAATCGAGATGGTGGGTATGAGGACCCTCGGAAACACGAAGTTGCTGACGGAATCGCGGGCGCGCATTGGCGTGTTCGCGTCGCGTGACACGGACCCCGCAATCGACATTATCCGCGAGCAGTGGGCGATGCAGAAGGGAAAACAGCGGAAGTGCATCGTGGGCACATTCCACTCCAAGGCGGAATGCGAGATTCTTTACTTTGTCCTGAGCCGCGGCGGTTCAGCCGTCTGGTTCCTCGGATGCGCCCTTCCCGAAAGACTGCCCCATTTTTTCAAGGAGGCGGTGCGAAAAAAGCAGCTGCTTGTCGTCAGTTGCTTCAATTGCGAACACCACAGCTATGCGACGGCGCGTTACTGCCGCCACCTTGCCGACATGGCATCGAACAGTCTGGTGTTCTGGTCCAAGAAAGAGGGCAGCTCGCTGCAACCCATATACGAGCGGGCCATAGCCAGCGGCAAGCGCGTGGAATGCTTCTAGTGTGAGCTTGAAACTGGCGTCATTCTGAGAATGGTTGTAATTTTCTTCATTACTTCATTCTCTCCAGTTTCAAAATTTCGTTATAAGTGCTCATTCCTGTGGCAACTAAATTTGCATATTGCTTATCTGATTTTACAGCTACTGGCAGGTAGTTCCCGATAAAAATTCGGTCTATTTTGTCATCGAACATAATTCTTTCCATTGTATTAAGCAAACGGGCTTCAAAAAGGCTGAAATCGAGGCTAGATTCTGCATTCGATTCTGCGATAAGTTCGATTCCTAACGCTGTGAAAACTGCGTACAGTCGCATCGCTTCATAATTCATTTGCGGGTTCTCGAAGAAAGCGGTCCATTGGTTTTGTATTGCTTGAGCCAAGTAACGATATGCCGCCCTTTTTTCAGGAC
>CACXXH010000144.1 GCA_902771595.1 Fibrobacter succinogenes
CCATTACGCTCGGCCACGCCGAAGCGCTCACGATGGCCGACGACAAGGACATTGAACGATTCCTGGGCATGGCGGAATACAGGTCGCCTGAAGAACTCAAGAACATCATTCTGAACGAACGCAAGAACCTCGCCAACGCCAAGTTCAACACTTACAAGATCTGCAAGAATTGCCCCAAGCAGAGCGTGAAGCAGCAGGATATTTTTGGCGACATTTCCGAAAGCTACTGTCTGGACGGCGAATGCTTCGCAAAGCACGTTGCAGAACAGGTCGAAACAATCCGAAAGCAGTTCCAGGCGAACGGATTCAAGGAATGTCCCGAAAGCAAAAAGACAAGCTTCGATTACGGTTGGTGCTGGGTCGATGTGGAAAGCGAAGAAACGCTCGACGAAGACAGAAAATTCAAGGTCAAGTGGCTCCGCGCAAACGGCGAAGACGAGGTTGACAAAACCGAACGGCGCATTCTCTGCAAGGCCGAAGACTTGGCCGACGATGACGAACGTTACATGGTCAAGGAAAAGCTCAAGGAAATTTTCAGGATTTGCACGAACGACGTGAAGGCCATCATCCTTGACTTGCTCAGCAACGAATTCGAATACAAGACCACCGACGAGAACGGCGAAGAAGAAGAAGCCTGGGAAAGCTGGCTGTTGCACGTCGGCGAAGACCGTGGCGACGATTACCTGAGTTTCAACCAGGAATTCATCGAAGCACTTTCCAGCAATTACAGCAGCCGTTACGAGCGCGGCAAGGCCCGCGAATTCTTCGGACTCGGCTCCGAAGACGAATGGCAGAAGCGCATCGAAGCCAACAAGGAAAAGGCCCGCAAGATCATCGAAAAGGAAGACGCGGAAAACTAAAACAAGAACTTGGCTCGCGCACGGATTTTACCACAACACATGTGTAAAATACTCCCCTGATTTTACCACCGTGCGCGGGCTCCCACTTTAGCCCGATGGTGTGCAAAACTGAAAGTTAAACCCATATTTCAAACTTTCTTCTTCTAAAACGTAAACATACACAATGACCGCCGCCGGAGGGCAAAATTTTGAAACCTGAAACAAAAGAAAAAATCACGCTGGCTTGGATGTGGGTCGTGGCCGGTGTAACGACCATAGCGATAGCAGCAACAGTGATCGCATACGTTGTTGGAATCGTACTCTACACGTTCACTTTGATTAGGAGAATTTATGGCTAAACGCGGACGCCCGAAAAAGAAAACGTTCCAACAGCTGCTCCGCGAAAGGATGCAGCAATCGTTCGAAGAAGCGGTCGAAAAGCAACGCCCAAAGCAGGTGAAAGAACCGCGAAAAGACAGCGACGATCCATTTGAACGCAGGGACGCAATAGCAATCGAGAAACGCCACGCCCGCGAAAAAAAATACAGGAAAACGCACAAGACCAGGAACCCGGAAACGACAAAGAAATACCAACAGAACTGGCTCGAAAAATTCAAACAAGAACATGGGATGTGCTACAGCACCTACATGTACAAGGTAAAGAACGGACTAATGGAGAAATTCAAATGATCAACGAATCGCAACCTGTCAAAACCGAAGAAGAGAACGAATTCAAGCTGAAAGAAAACCAGGAACGTTTTTTTTCGGCAAAAAGAGACCACATTCAAAAATGCCTGGAACACGAAGATTCCGAGAGTTTGGCCAAGACGGCAATATTCTTGCTGAACCAGCTTGAAAGCGCCCAGAAAGCGAACGAATCGCTCAAAAGCATTAACGCCATGCTCTTGCCCACGGCGGCTCACCCCTTTATGGACCCCGCCGAAATGAAACTTTGGCCTTACGACTGCCTGGACATCTACGAAACATACGACCGCATTTTCAACTGCAAAGGGCATGGCTGGGCAAACCTTCAATCCACCCATATCAACCTCTCCTTCAACGGTGACGAGGAATTCGGCAAATTGCACGGAGCTATTCGTGCCCTGTTGCCACTGATTCCCGCCATTGCGGCCTCTAGCCCATTTTTGGACAGCAAATACTGCGGTTTTCTGGACGGACGTATCGAAACATACCGCCACAACCAGGAAAAAATTCCAAGCATTACCGGGAAAGTGATTCCCGAAGCGGTATTCACGTACAAGGATTACGAAGAACAGATTTTCAACCGCGTGAAAGCAGATATTGCGCCTTACGATCCGGAACACCTGCTGAACCACTTCTTCTTGAATAGCCGCGGAGCAATCGCCCGCTTCGACCGAGGAGCTTGCGAAAATTCTGCTAGACACCACACATTCCGCAGAAAAAACGGTAATAAGCGACCGAGGCTACCTGAAAATCTGGGGTATTGACGCGAGCGAAATCACCGCAGGGGAACTAGTCCAAAAAATTACGGACAGGGTAAAAGGCAAAATCTCTTCGCACTCCCAGGAAATGCTAGCCAACATGTTCAAGCGCGGGACACTCGCCAGCACCCTCGTCAAAACGGTAGGTGCCGACCCCATTCGCGACGATTTTGTATACGAATATGGCCGTCTCGCTCGCTGCCTAGCAGAAAATAAGCTATATGGGATTGATTGATGAAACAAACCGCACGCGAAATACTTATCCTCACCTGTGAGCATGCGAGCAACAAGTTGCCCGCAGCATTCAAGAGAGGCGTTCCAGCGGAAGTCTTGAAAACCCACCGTGCCTACGACATCGGAGCAGTACAAGTATTTCGCAAGTTGGTAAAATTTGCGAAGCCAGAATTTAGCAGCGAGGGAAAATTTTCGCGTCTGTTCGTCGATTTGAACCGCTCCATTACCAACAATAGCGCCTTTAGCGATTTC
>CACXXH010000145.1 GCA_902771595.1 Fibrobacter succinogenes
TCATTCCCGGGAAACGCAGCGCCAAATCCTTGATAAAAGCCTCCACCACCACGTTCTTGCCATCCTTGCGGCCATCCGGGTGGTAAGGCATCCCGACGACAAATTCGTCAATCTTGTTGAGGCGCACGAGTTGGTCCAGACGTTCGAACAGGTTCGTCGTCTTCTGGTCAATCGTCTCGCGCGAAAACGCCATCTTGAGTTCGGAATCGCCAAAAGCGACCCCGACACGATGCTCTCCGTAATCTAAAGCCAAATAATTCACGCCCCTAAATATAGAATACGAACTGGAAATATTGCATTTTTCCGCTCATTTTTCTATCTTTGCGCCGAAAATTAAAGCCAAACGGTAAAATATGGATCAATCAAAAATCAGAAACGTTGCCATCATCGCCCACGTTGACCACGGTAAAACTACCCTGGTGAACCAGCTCCTCAAACAGTGCGGAACCTTCCATGAAGGTGAAGAAATCGTGGACCGCGTGATGGACTCCGACAACCTTGAACGCGAACGCGGCATTACCATCCTCTCCAAGAACACGAGCGTGATGTACAAGGGATACCGCGTGAACATCGTCGATACCCCGGGGCATGCTGACTTCGGTGGCCAGGTGGAACGCGTTTTGGGTACAGTCGATGGCGTTCTTCTGGTCGTTGACGCTTTCGAAGGCCCCATGGCCCAGACCCGCTTCGTGACGAAGAAGGCTTTGGAACTCGGACTTACCCCGATTATCGTCGTGAACAAAATCGACCGCGACGGCTGCAACCCGCTCCTCGCTCTCGACAAGGTCTTTGACTTGGAAGACCCGGATGGCGACTTCAGCATCTTGATGGACAAGATTATCGAACGTATTCCGGCTCCGAAGGGCGATCCGAATGCAGAACCGCTCCTCCAGATTGCCTCCCTCGAATACTCCAGCTTCTTGGGTCGTTTGGCTGTGGGTCGCGTGCAGCAGGGCGTGTTCAAGCCGAACCAGACCTACGCTCAGGCATTCCCCGACGGAACCGTCAAGAACGTCCGTCCGCAAAAGCTCCTCCGCTACGAAGGCCTCACCCCGAAGCCGATTGAAGAAGCTGGTCCGGGCGAAATCATCCTCATCGCAGGTCTTGACTACTTCGATATCGGTGATACGCTTTCTTCTACGAACAATCCAGTTCACTTGCCGCGTATTCACATTGACCCGCCGACAATCTCCATGCTCTTCACCGTGAACACTTCGCCGCTCGCCGGCAAATACGGTGGAAAGTTCATGACGGGTAACCAGCTCCAGGAACGCTTGGAACGCGCCCACATGGCAGACCCGGCCCTCCTCGTCGAAAAGGCTGAAGGCGCATCTACATTCAAGGTTTCTGGCCGTGGCATTTTGCACCTCACGATTCTCGTCGAAAACATGCGCCGTGAACTTTATGAATTCACCATCGGTTCTCCGCAGGTCATTTTCCAGAAAGACGAAAGCGGCAAGCTTTTGGAACCGGTCGAAGACTTCAAGGTCGAAGTTCCGAACGAATTCAGCGGCGCCTGCATCCAGGAAATCCAGCAGCGCAAGGGCGAAATGGTCAACATGACCACCGACGAAAACGACCGCGTTTCTCTCGAATTTATCGTTCCCTCCCGTGGCCTTATCGGTATCCGTCCGAAGCTCCTCTCCCTTTCCAAGGGTTACGCTGTGACGCAGTCCTTCTTCAAGGAATACCAGCCGTACAAGGGAGAAATTCCGTCTCGTATCAACGGTGTACTCATCGCCAAGGAACCGGGCGAAGCTGCAAGCTATGCTCTCTCTAACTTGGAAGATCGTGGCTACCTCATCATCGGTCCGGGTGCCGAAGTTTATCCGGGCATGATCGTGGGTGAACACAACCGCGACGTCGATATCACCGTGAACGTCACGAAGGGCAAGCACCTCACCAACATGCGTTCGAAGTCCGCTGACGACATGATCCAGCTCACGCCGTACCGCCGCATGACTTTGGAAGAATGCGTCACCTTCATCAACGAAGACGAATGCATCGAAGTCACTCCGGAAGTGCTCCGCATCCGCAAGACCGAGCTCGACCCGATCAAGCGTAAGCAGATGTCCAAGAAGCCGGCTGAAGACGACGATTAATTCGCGCTTCGCGCAGTTTGCAAAAATCCCGACCATCACGGCCGGGATTTTTTTACAACTTAAAAGTCTTTAGCCAATCGCCCCTCGCCACTTTGCAATAGCTCGGTGAGATAATTCTTTGCAATTTGGCACGATTCCGGCAGCGTATGGCCAATCGCGAGATTCGCCAAAATTGCCGATGACAGATGGCAACCAGTGCCGTGTTTTCCGTTACCCGGGATTCGCGGACTTGTGAACTTGTACTGTTTACGATCCCTATCCCACAATGTATCAACGGCTTCGTCATCTTTTGAATGGCCGCCCTTCAAAAGCAAGGCGAAATCCTTCCCGAATTCAAACTTTCCGCGAGAAGCAGCCTGTTCAAATCCCAAGAATCCGAACTCGTCCAGATTCGGCG
>CACXXH010000146.1 GCA_902771595.1 Fibrobacter succinogenes
CAAAGAGCGAAAGCACAGCCAGTGCCGCTAGGGCAAAACCCTTGTAATACCACATTCTCATACCTCTTTCATAAAATAAGCTAAATGACGGCACACCGGTAAAAAAAAATTCCCTGTAAGGAAAACTTTCGTTTCCAAAGCGACCAGCATCGCAAGAATCGGGAACAACCACCACGAAAAAAAAGGATTAGCAAAGCGATGCCCATTGCCACGAGGTCATATTTAACGCAAATATAGCGTAGAATATAAAATCGCCTACAAATTACGACATCCATGCACCCCAACAGCGGCCGAACAATAAACCCAAAAGACATATTTAACCAGCTCTTCCATCATTATGAACCACAGCGTTTTTAGCCTATTTTTGCAATACATCGTCTTTTTTACGCTTATTTTGCGTAGATTATACAACTTTTTCAAATTCCATATACTAACCTACTTGACCATGCGCATCCTAAAACCTATGTTTGCGGAGCAATTAACAATCAACCAAAGAAAAGACCATGTACTACGAAACAATCAATCGACTACATGGAAATGGGTTACAAGAACTCCCCCGAACTTTTCGACCCGAAGGAATACGGCCCGTGGAAGTTCTGCGACGACGACCTTCTGTGGAAAGTGAAGGACGGCATCGAATCGAACATGAAGATGGCCGTGATGGCCGACGTGGGCCGCGTGAACATGGACGCCGTGAAGCCCGCCGCCGAAAGCCCGTACCAGATGTTCCGCGTAGCCAGCTACGTCAAGAACATCGACAAGGGTATCAGCATGGTGAACGCCTTCCACGACATGGGCTACGAGACGACCCTCAACATCATGGCCGTGAGCCGTGACCGCGGTCCGGAACTCGACGAAGCGCTCCACCAGGTGAACGAAGAATGCAAGGCCGACGTGCTCTACCTCGTCGACAGCTTCGGCGCGTTCTATCAGGAAGACATCGACAAGGAACTTGCCCGCTACAAGGGTATCGTGAAGGGCAAGAAGTTCGGTTTCCACGGTCACAACAACCAGCAGCTCGCCTTCTCCAACACAATCCAGGCCATCATCAACCACGTCGATTACCTCGACGGTTCCGTGTCGGGCATGGGACGCGGCGCAGGCAACTGCACCACCGAGCTCCTCCTCAGCTTCCTCAAGAATCCTAAGTACGACCTGCGCCCGGTGCTCGACGCCATCGAGGAACTGTTCCTGCCGCTGCAGAGCAAGTACGAGTGGGGTTACATCATCCCGCAGATGATTACGGGCATGCTCAACCGTCACCCGCAAGACGCCATCGCCGTGCGCAAGACGGAAGACCGCGACCACTACCGCAAGTTCTATAATCATATGATGAACGACTAGGAGGCGAATGCCGCGACGGCAAGCTCGCTTGCCGGCATGGCTGAGCCGACGAGTTGTGGACTTGCGAAGCAAGTCCCACAACTAGGAGGCGAATCCAGCACGAAAGTGCTCGCACTTTCGTATTGGTGAGCCGACGAGTCGCGCCCTTGATTTGAAAAATCAAGGGCCACGACTAATAATGAGACTAGCGTCGCGGAAAAATGCTTGCATTTTTCCATGACCGAGGCAACAAATCGTGAACTCGCGAAGCAAGTCCCACGACAATCATCTTCTTCAATTTAAAAACGCAGACTCAATCGAGCCTGCGTTTTTCTCAAGCATGTCATCCCAGCCCCGCATCAAGTGCGGGGTAAACTCCGGCGGAGACCTCCTTTAATTCGCGAACCGGCACAAATTCAGTTATACAAGAAACCCGCTCCGGTCGGAGCGGGTTTCTTTGCAATATTCAGCAATTTCCGAATTACTTCAAAATCACGTTCTTTGCACTCACCATGCCGTTCTGTTCAATCTTCACGACATAGCGGCCGCTCGAGCGGCCGCTCGGAACCATAGCAGCATCCCACTGAAGCTGATGGGCACCCGCCTGGAGATTTTCCTGAGCGATGCTAGCAACAACGGCGCCGCTGACGTTCACGATAGAAACCTTGACGTTGCCAGCAGACTTGAGTTCAACAGCCACAGAGGTGCGGTTCAAGCCCTTGATAGCCGGAGCAAGCGGAGCTGCAGCAACATAAGCGCTACTTACAGAGTTGTCAGCAACTTCTGCAGACTTGGCAACATTCGGTTTAACCCTAGTAACAATATGATACGTCGTATTGTCAGACCCGCTCATTATGTTATGAATGCGATCAATAATGGCTTTTTCATTAGCCTTTTTCGTGGAAAGACCATAATAATACCAGGAATCACTGCTTTTGCCACTGTCCTCATCGTCTACATAAAGCGTGCTCTGAGCAAGACCGGTCTTGTTCACATTAGCGAAAACCGATGTATTATAATCGTTTGAATAGGTCATATCAAAAGGATACACCTTGGTAGAGGTTGGATCCTTCGGAACAAAGCAGTATTCAAAATCAGCATTAGAACCAACAGAATTCGGCCATACAGGACCATATACAAAATTTTGGCCCCAACGATCTTCAGTATCATGAGTACGCCTAAATGGATACGAACCAACAGGGCACTGATCATCCAGCCTCAGCACAGCATAATCATAAGAAACTCTCGGCAGTTCGTCATATTCAAAGATGCAATAATTGAAATATACTCTATTGCCAGAAACTGAAATTCCATTTGGATTTGGACCAGTTATACGTGACGCACAGTCGTCAGATTCCGATTCAATAGAGAACCTGATATCCGGCAAAGCTATTGTCGTATTAAAGTAAAGACCACCGCTTTTGCATGTCGAGGCATTTTTGGCAAGGACGCCGACTCTTGAATGAAGGTTCGGATGTGGGCCTCCATCCAAAATTTCCCCATCCAACGATTCAACAACAATATTACGGAAATTCTTACCCCAAATATAAGGTCTCAAAGCATGAGTAGTCGCACTAGCATCAGTAATCATGGCTCTAAAAAATACAGTAGGGGACGGAGGAAAAACGCTATTTGCAGGTATGCTCGTATTACTAAAATCCATCATCACTCTATACACATGCGAAGAAACCTTTTGAAGTTCAATTTTCTTTGCCGCTTGAGCATAAGCATGCGCTTCTTTAATCAGCACAGGCATTTCATTAGCCTTATCATTCGAGAAATAAACGTAAACTTTAAAACCGTCCACGCCAAGGCTTCTTCCCGTCGAGAACCTAAACTGAGGCGCAAAAACGCCACCATCTGAACTAGTTTGATTATCCGGGCTACCAATTACCGTCAAAGCAAAGCTCATGGACGCTGCAGCCAGAACTAACGAAAGCATTTTTTTCATTCTTTTCTCCTTTTTTAAAGAAAACTATACAATAAATATAACAAAGACAAATTAAAAATCAACACATTGTCTACAAATTATTACAGACAAATTTATTACAAATAATTTATCACAACACATCCATAATACATCTACGATAATTTTTGTATAAAACCCTCAAAAATAAACGTAGAAGCCCCACCCCCCCAAAAAAAATCATTAAGCGAATCGGCAAAATTCAGTTATACAAGAATCCCGCTCCGACTGGAGCGGGATTCTTTGCAATATTCAGCAATTTCCGAATTACTTCAAAATCACGTTCTTTGCACTCACCATGCCGTTCTGTTCAATCTTCACGACATAGCGGCCGCTCG
>CACXXH010000147.1 GCA_902771595.1 Fibrobacter succinogenes
CTAATGAAGATGATGTAAGAAGCGCAAAGAGGTTTGAAGAACTGAAGGCCCTGCCTCTGGACACGGTTCTTTCTCGTGCGTTTGCGTTTTACGAGCAGTTCCAGGCGACGAATGACACGTTGCTACGCGATTCCATGGACGATTACAGGAACCACTTCTTTGCGAGGTGGAAACGGTCCACGGATTCTCTTTGCGGAACGATCCCGGCAGATGATTCCCTGGCGGCGGAATTACGCGAAATCTATAAAGTTGCAATGGAGTTTTATACTAAACAAGCCTATTGGCGTACACTTGAAGATGCCCAACGCGATTCCCTTTTAGTGCGGGCCGATCGAGATTCGATGCGAGCTATTCGAGAAAAAAAAGATAGTATCGAAAATATGGCAATTATGGACATCTCGATTGAAGAGGCTGTATCCGGCTTGAGAGAGAATCCTAATAGCATGTACGAAAGCGCTTATAATAGTGCTTACTTTGTTCAATCGATATGGGCTGTTTACCTAGATACTTCCGTTTCCAGCATGAAGGATATGGATAAGATTGAATGGTATGGTGTAAAGCGGGATGAATGGAAGAAAACGAATGTTGCCTGCTTGAGTAAAACACCGGCGGGTCAACGGGTTCTTGTTATAAACAAGGAATATGGAACTTTGTTGAATGATTTTATGAAAACGAATATTCATGTGTCCCGTAAGGAGAGATATTCAAAAAAGTTCTTGTTAGGGAAATCGCCCTTCTGGTATCCGATTATTTCTGTCGTGCCGCATCATTGGGGCGACGGCTTCCATTTCGATTCGTTCCCGTCTATATTGCAAGCTGTATTTAACAAAACACATGACATGGTAATGCTTAATGTAATGGAAAGCTTTAGTAGTGGAGACTACTATTATTTTTCCAAGAGTAGTGGAAAATGGAAATTTGTAAAGTACAGATATGGTTGGATGATGTAGGGGCAAAACCCGCCCCTTTTTTGCCCACTTTTTCTTTGCTAACTGTTCTAGCACCTGCCAACAATTTTCCTATATTTACAGCACAAAAATTTCACACTAAACCAAAAGGCTAAAAAATGGCTTCTAAAATCAAATCCGTTGTTGCCCGCCAGATCCTCGACTCTCGCGGCAATCCCACTCTCGAAGTTGATGTTACCCTCGAAAACGGCGTGACCGGTCACGCTGCTGTCCCGAGCGGTGCTTCTACCGGTGAACGCGAAGCTTGCGAACTCCGCGACGGCGACAAGAGCAAGTTCCTCGGCAAGAGCGTTTACACTGCCGTGAAGAACGTCAACACCAAGATTGCGAAGAAGATTGTCGGCATGGATCCTTCCAAGCAGACCGAAGTCGACGACGCCATGATCGCTCTCGACGGCAACCGCATGCTCAAGAACAAACTCGGTGCAAACGCCATCCTCGGCGTTTCCATGGCTGTTTGCGTTGCTGCCGCTAAGGACGCTGGCCTTCCGCTTTACCAGTACATCGCCAAGCTCCATGGCACCAAGAAGCTCACGCTCCCGTGCCCGATGTGCAACGTGATCAACGGCGGTGCTCACTCCTCCGCTCCGATCGACTTCCAGGAATTCATGATTGCTCCGGTTGGCGCTAAGACGTTCTCCAAGGGCCTCCAGATGGTCACCGAAATCTTCCACGCCCTCAAGGCTGTGCTGAAGAAGGCCGGCTTCGACACCACCGTTGGTGACGAAGGTGGCTTCGCTCCTGGCGTCAGCATCAAGCCGGCCAAGAACAAGTTCGGTTACGAAATCACTGGCGTGATGACCCTCGAAAAGGCTCTCGACGCCCTCAAGGCTGCAACCACCAATGCCGGTTACAAGTTCTTCCTCTGAATTCTGCGACAAGAACACCAAGGCTGGCAAGCCGGAAACCTACACCTTCAAGAAGAGCACCAAGAAGACTGTCAAGTCTGCCGACATGGTGAAGCTCTACGAAAAGCTCATCGACAAGTACTCCATCTTCTCCATTGAAGACGGTCTCGATGAAGCTGACTGGGCTGGCTGGAAGGTCATGACCGACAAGCTCGGTGGCAAGATCAACCTCGT
>CACXXH010000148.1 GCA_902771595.1 Fibrobacter succinogenes
TTGACGGATCGCGATGGAAACACCTATAGGATGGTGAAAATCGGTAGCCAGACTTGGATGGCCGAGAACTTGAAGGTGAGAACTGAGGGCAGCTGGTGCTACGAGGATAAGGAATCGAACTGTCAGAAATACGGTAGGCTTTATAACTGGGACGCGACAAAAATTGCCTGCCCCGCAGGCTGGCACTTGCCCAGTAAGGAGGAATTTGAAATTTTGCTTAAGTTCGTGGGTGGGGTTCAGGATAAGGAAGATGCTTGGGAATGGAAAGATGTGGGGAAAAAGCTGAACTCCTCCAGCGGCTGGAAAGAAAATGGCAACGGAGATGACGCCTTCGGGTACTCGGCGCTCCCTGCTGGCGCCAGGAGCAACAATGGGAGTTACTACGGCGATGGCAACAACGCGAGCTTTTGGAGTTCTACGGAGGACGATAGCGGCAGCGCGTACGGCATGTACTTGAGCTACGACGTCGACTATGCGTACCTACCCAACGACAGTAAGGGCGATGGGTACTCGGTTCGTTGTGTGAAGGACTAACGGGGTTTACCTTTTCTTGCCTTTTTGTGGGTTTTGGCTTTTTAGAATATGGATGGTTTTCTCGATAAATTTAAGAAAATTTGAAGTGCCTTTAATGACGTCGGTTTCTTCTTTCCAAGCGGTGCTGTCATATGCCCATGGTGCATCGTGATTTTCTAAATCCCTTAATTCTTGAGGCTTGTTGCTTAAGTATTCTGCGCATTGTGCATATGCTATGTCTGCGTATGCTTTGGGTGAAATATTTTCGTTTTCTCGTATATATGCTTCCAAAGGATTGTTTATTTGTTCGTTGACGTATGCAAGAATTTTTTGTGAAATGCAGTTGCACATATCAGGACTTTCCATGTTCGTGCATTGCCGCATGAAATCTTGATAATCTTTTTCGGTGAATTGTAATTCCTTGATTTCTTCCTTTTTTATGGCATAAAGGAGATTGCCTATAAAAACAAAGTCTTTTTCGGTCCATGTTTTTTCAATGCGATTGTCGTCAATGCATTCGACCATCGCTCCATCAGTGTATGTTTTGGGCCGAATGCTGTAGTCCTTCTGGAAATCTGCGGATGGTGGATGATTTAATCTTTCATCAAAGTGTTGTCTAGTAAATTCAAGCATGCAATTACATTCTTGAGGGGTAAGTCTGCTTGTACAGCCATGCATGAAGTTTTGTTGGGTCTTTTTTGAGAAATTATATTTGCCGGTTCTGCTTGATGATGTTTCGTTCGCCTGTGCAGAGGCGACTATGATGAGCAATGTAAGCAGAAAGAGCTTTATGGAAGACATAATTCAAATATATACTAAATAAATGACTCAATTCATTAACAGAATAGCGAGATGGACGCCTACGGCGTCCGCGGCTTCGGCTCGGTCATGTCGGCAAGCAAACTTGCCGTCGCGACACTCGCCTTGCACGCTTTTGCCAAAACGTGCACTTCGTTTACGTTTTGCCCTTCGGGCTTGCCGTGCTATGCACGGTCAAGGCCTCCCGCGTCGCGTTTCACTTCGTTCCGCTCCGCGGTAGTCGAACTCACTTCGTGAGTTCTCATCTCGCGTTATATTCCGAAATAAAAAGAAAACCACCCTGATGGGTGGTTTTTCTTTTTATCGGAATAGCGAGATTCGAACTCACGACCTCTTGCTCCCGAAGCAAGCGCTCTACCAGGCTGAGCTATATTCCGGACTGCGGGTTACGCCTTGCGGCGTAATCTCTAAATCGCCTAATTTCACTGCGTTCAAATGGCGATTTAGTCGAACTCTCGTGACACTCCGCGCTTTAGCGCGGGAAATCGGCTTCGCCGATTGATAGTGGAACGATGTCAGTTTCGATGTTGTTTCAGTGCTTTAGCACTGTAAAACAACACGAAAGCTGACTCTTCGTGAGTTCTCATCTCGCGTTATATTCCGAAATAAAAAGAAAACCACCCTGATGGGTGGTTTTTCTTTTTATCGGAATAGCGAGATTGCCAAAACATTCACTTCGTTTATGTTTTGCCCTTCGGGCTTGCCGTGCTATGCACGGTCAAGGCCTACCGCGTCGCGTTTCACTTCGTTCCGCTCCGCGGTAGTCGAACTCACT